>NZ_JBSFMM010000083.1:0-45756 GCF_053599555.1 Streptomyces sp. NPDC000941 | reverse complement strand
TGGCGAGCGAGAGCGCGACATCGGCGGTGTCCGCCCCGGGGTCGGTGTCCACGCGGGCCGCCAGGCGGGCGGCCTGGGCCCGCAGCGCCGCGCGGCCACGGCCGGAGAGCAGCCAGACGACGGATCCGTTGCCACCCCGGGGTGCGGTCTCCTCGGGCTCGGGGGTGGGCGGCGTGGGCTGTTCGACGATCAGGTGGGCGTTGGTGCCACTGATCCCGAACGAGGACACACCCGCCCGGCGCGCCCGGCCGGTCGACGGCCACTCCACCGCCCGGGTGAGCAGTTCGACCTCGCCCGCCTCCCAGTCCACATGCGACGACGGGGCGTCCACATGCAGCGTGCCCGGAAGCACACCGTGCCGCATCGCCATCACCATCTTGATCACACCCGCCACGCCCGCCGCGGCCTGGGTGTGCCCGATGTTCGACTTCACCGACCCGAGCCACAGCGGTCGTTCGCGATCCTGCCCGTACGTGGCCAGCAGCGCCTGCGCCTCGATGGGGTCGCCCAGCGTGGTGCCCGTACCGTGCGCCTCCACCGCGTCCACGTCCGCCGCCGACAGACCGGCGGTGGCCAGCGCCTGGCGGATCACCCGCTGCTGGGACGGGCCGTTCGGCGCCGTCAGACCATTGGACGCGCCGTCCTGGTTGACCGCCGAACCCCGCACCACGGCGAGCACTTCGTGACCATTACGGCGCGCGTCCGACAGCCGCTCCAGCACCACCACACCCACGCCCTCGGACCAGCCCACACCGTCGGCCGACTCCGCGAACGCCTTGCACCGGCCGTCCGGCGACAACCCCCGCTGCCGCGAGAACTCGATCAACGACGCGGGTGTCGACATCACCGTGACGCCGCCGGCGAGCGCGAGCGAGCATTCGCCCTCCCGTAGCGCCTGTGCCGCCAGGTGCATGGCCACCAGCGAGGACGAACACGCGGTGTCCACGGTCACCGCCGGCCCCTCCAGGCCCAGCGTGTACGACACCCGGCCCGAGGCCACGCTCGGGGACGTGCCGCTGCCCAGGAAGCCCTCGAAGTCGCCGCCGCCCGCGAGGACGGTGCCGTAGTCGTTGTACATCACTCCGGTGAACACGCCGGTCCGGCTGGAGCGCAGCGACACCGGGTCGATCCCGGCCCGTTCCACCGCCTCCCAGGAGGTCTCCAGCAGCAGCCGCTGCTGGGTGTCGGTGGCCAGCGCCTCGCGCGGGCTCATATTGAAGAAGGCGGCGTCGAACTCGCCCGCGTCGTGGAGGAATCCGCCACCACGGGTGTACGTGGTGCCGTGGTGGTCGGGGTCCGGGTCGTACAGCGTCTCCAGGTCCCAGCCGCGGTTGGCGGGCAGCCCGGAGATCGCGTCGGTGCCCTCGCTGACCAGCCGCCACAGCTCCTCGGGCGAGCCGACGCCGCCCGGATAGCGGCAGCCCATGCCCACGATCACGATGGGGTCCTCGACAGCCGTGACGGGATTCGGCCGTGCCGGGTCGGGGGCTGCCGCGGCACGGCTGCCGAGGAGTTCATCGCGTACGTGGACGGCGAGCGCGGTGACCGTCGGGTAGTCGAAGACGGCGGTGGCCGAGGTGCGCAGCCCGGTGGCCGCGCTCAGCCGGTTGCGCAGCTCGATCGCGGTCAGCGAGTCGAACCCCAGGTCCTGGAAGGGGCGGTCCGGGTCCACAGCCTCGGGGCCCGCGTGCCCGAGCACGGCGGCGACCTGGGCCCGGACCACGTCCACCACGGCCCGGGTGCGCTGGTCGCCGTCGAGCCGGGCCAGCCGCTGCGCCAGCCCCGAGGCAGTCCCCGAGCCCGCCACCACCGCCCGGCGGTGGGCCTTGCGGACCAGTCCGCGCAGCAGATGCGGTACGTCGGCGGAGGCGCGCAACGCCGCCAGGTCGAGCCGTACCGGCAGCAGAACGGGGTGGCCGCTGGAAACCGCGGTGTCGAACAGGGCGAGGCCCTGCTCGGGCGAGAGGGCGGGGGTGCCCATACGGGCCAGCCGCCGCAGGTCGGTCTCGGTCAGGGTGCCGGTCATCCCGTCCGACAGGGCCCAGGGCCCCCAGGCGAGGGACTGGGCCGGCAGGCCCTGGGACCTGCGGTGGCGGGCGAGCGCGTCCAGAAACGCGTTGGCCGCCGCGTAGTTGCCCTGGCCGGGAGTGCCGACGGTGCCGGCCAGCGACGAGAAGACGACGAACGCGGACAGCTCCAGCCCGTCGGTCGCCCGGTGCAGGGCCCAGGCCGCGTCGACCTTGGGCCGCAGCACGGCGTCCATACGCTCGGCCGTCAGCGAGCCGATCATGCCGTCGTCGAGCACTCCGGCCGCATGCACGACCGCGGTCAGCGGATGCTCGGCCGGGATCCCCGCCAGTACGGCGGCCAGGGCGGCGGGGTCGGCCGCGTCGCAGGCCACGACGGTCGCGTCCGCCCCGTGGTCGGCGAGGTCGGCGACCAGGTCGGCGGCGCCCTCGGCCGCGCCGCCGCGGCGGCTGAGCAGCAGCAGATGGCGTACGCCGCGCTCGGCGGCCAGATGCCGGGCGACCAGGGCGCCCAACCCGCCGGTGCCCCCGGTGATCAGGACCGTGCCGTCGGTGTTCCAGCCGGGCTCCGGATCCGCCGCGTTGCCCGTGTCCGCCGCATCCGACACGGGGGCGGTGACCCGGGCGAGCCGCGGGGCCAGCACGGTGCCCTGGCGGACGGCCAGTTGGGGCTCGTCTGCCATCAGCGCCGACGTGGGAAGGACGGCCGAGGGGTCCTCGGGGTCCAGGTCCAGCAGGGTGAACCGGCCGGGTGCCTCGGCCTGCGCGGAGCGCACCAGGCCCCAGACGGCCGCCGCGGCGAGATCGACGGGCGCGCCCGCGTCTTCGCCACGGGATTCCCCGGACGTGGCTGCTCCGCGGTCGGCGGCCACCGCCCCGCGGGTCACGAAGACCAGCCGGGTGCCCGCGGGCCCCTCCTCGGCCGACCAGACGCGCAGCAGATCAAGCGCCCGTGACGTCAGCGTACGGACCGCGTCGGCCGTCTCCTCGGCGGTGTCGTCGAGCATCGGGACCAGCACCGCACCGGGCGATACGCCATCCGGCCCGGTCAGCACGGCAGGGTCAGCCGGGTCAGCCGGGTCGTCATGGACCCGCGCCTCGGTGCCGGCGGCCCATAGCGTCTCGGCGAGGCCCAGGACGTCCGGGCCGAGCACCACCACGGGCCCGGACGCGGCCACCGTCGCCGTCCCGTCCGTCGCCGAGGCGGGCAGCGGCGTCCAGTCCACCCGGAACAGCGAGTCCCGCCCGGCCACGGCACCGTCTCCGGGGCCGTCGGCCGGCATGGTGCGCAGCGTCAGCGCCTCGACGGAGGCGACGGGTTGGCCGGAGGGATCCGCGACCGCGATCGACAGGGTGTCGTCAGCGGCTCGGGACATCCGTACGCGTATCTCGGACGCGCCGGTCGCGTGCAGGGACACGCCCTCCCACGAGAACGGCAGGGCGGTCCCCCCGCCGTCGGGGTCCGGGTCCCGGCCGGGGTCGGCGAGCATCGCGTGGAGGGCGGCGTCGAGCAGCGCGGGGTGCAGTCCGAACGAGCCGTCGGGGGCCTGGGCCGTAGGCTCCAGCGCCACCTCGGCGAACGTGTCCGCACCGCGTCTCCAGGCGGCCCGCAGCCCCTGGAAGAGCGGCCCGTACTCGAGGCCGTCCTCCGCCGCCAGCCGGTCGTAGAGCCCGTCGAGCGAGAGAGGTTGCGCATCGGCCGGCGGCCACTGGGCGGCGTCGAAGGTGATGTCGTGTCCGCCGGTGGTGAGCACGCCCGTGGCGTGCCGGGTCCAGGGCAGCTCGTCGGTGCCCTCACCGTCACCGTCACCGTCGCCGTCGCCGTCGCCGTCGCCGTCGCCGTCGGGCCGGGAGTAGAAGTTCAGGGTCCGCCGGCCGGACTCGTCCGGGCTGCCGACCCACATCTGCACCTGGACGCCGCCGTGTTCGGGCAGTGCCAGCGGCGCGGCGAGGGTCAGGTCCTCGACCCGGTCGCAGCCGACCTCGTCACCCGCGCGGATGGCCAGCTCCAGGAAGGCGGTCGCGGGCAGGATGGCGGTGCCGCGTACGGCGTGGTCGGCCAGCCAGGGGTGGGTCCGCAGGGAGAGCCTGCCGGTGAGCAGGAAGCCGTCGGAGTCCGCCAGGGACACGGCGGCGGCCAGCAGGGGGTGGTGCGCGGCGCCCATGCCCGCGGCCCGCATGTCGCCCGCCGGAGTGGCGAGGCCCTTGGGCCAGTACCGCCGGCGCTGGAACGGATAGGTCGGCAGGTCCACCCGGCGGACGCCGGTCCCGGCGAAGTAGCGGTCCCAGCCGACCGGGACGCCGCGTACGTAGAGCCCGGCCAGCGCGGTGGTGACGGCCACCGGCTCCGGGCGGCCCGGCCGCAGCAGCGGGACGGCGGCGCCGGGACCCTCAGCATCCTCGTCCAGGTCCCCGTCGGTGGCGGTGTTGTCGAGGCAGGTCCGGGTCAGCGCGGACAGGACGCCGTCGGGGCCCAGCTCCAGGTAGGTGTCGACGCCGTGTCCGTGCAGCCAGCCGATGCCGTCGGCGAACCGCACCGCCTGGCGTACGTGGTCCACCCAGTAGTCGGCGGACGTCAGCTCCTGCACGGTGGCCTGGGCGCCGGTCAGGTTCGATACGACCGGCACGACCGGCGCCCGCAGCGACAGCTCCGCGACCACGGCGCGGAACTCCTCGAGCATCGGCTCCATGTGGGGCGAGTGGAAGGCGTGGCTGACCCGCAGCCGCTTGGTCTTGCGGCCCTCGCCCGCGAAGTGCGCCTCGATCTCGGCCACCGCATCCTCGTCGCCCGCCACCACGACGGCCGAGGGGCCGTTGACCGCCGCGATGGAGACGTGGTCGGCGCGCCCGGTCAGCAGCGGCGCCACTTCGGACTCGGTGGCCTGTACGGACGCCATCGCCCCGCCGGCCGGCAGCTCCTCCATCAGCCGGCCGCGTGCCACGACCAGCCGCGCCGCGTCGGCCGGCGAGAACACCTCGGCCACGTGGGCGGCGGCGATTTCCCCGATGGAGTGCCCGGCCAGGAAGTCAGGGGTGATGCCCCAGGACTCGACCAGCCGGAACAGGGCGACCTCGACGGCGAACAGCGCGGGCTGGGCGTATGCGGTGCGGTCCAGCAGGGCGGCTTCCGGGGTGCCCTCGGCGGCGAAGAGTATGTCGCGCAGCGGGCGGTCGAGCCAGGTGTCCAGCGCGGCGACGGTCGCGTCCAGCGCCTGGGCGAACACCGGGAAACGCTCCGCCAGTTCGCGCCCCATGCCCGGCCGCTGGCTGCCCTGCCCGGCGAACAGGAAAGCCAGCTTCCGCGTGGCTCGTGCGGTGCCCCTGACCAGGCCGGCGGGGGAATCGCCCGAGGCCAGGGCGGACAGCGCGGCGGCCGCCGTGGCGCGATCGCCCGCGGTGACGACGGCGCGGTGTTCGAAGCCCGCGCGGGTGGTGGCCCGCGAGAAGGCGAGGTCGGCGAGGTCGAGCCCGGGGCGGGCGTCCAGGTGGGCGTGGAGCCGGGCGGCCTGCTCGCGCAGCGCCTCGGGGGTCCGGCCCGACACAGGCAGCGGCACCACGCCCGGGTCGAGCGTCACGACGGGTTCGGGCAACTCGGCGGGGTCGGCATCCGAGCCGAGCCCAGCCGCAACGCCATCGGAACCGGTCGGCTCGTCCTCCCCTGGTACCTCGGCGGGAGCGGGGGCTGGGGCCTGTTCGATGATGGTGTGGGCGTTGGTGCCGCTGATGCCGAACGAGGAGACCCCGGCCCGGCGCGGCTCGCCGGTGACCGGCCAGGCGGTCGGCTCGGTCAGCAGTTCCACGGCGCCCGACTCCCAGTCCACATGGGTCGAGGGCCGGTCGATGTGCAGGGTGCGCGGCAGCACCCCGTGCCGCATCGCCATGACCATCTTGATGATGCCCGCGACACCGGCCGCGGCCTGGGTGTGCCCAAGGTTCGACTTCACCGATCCGAGCAGCAACGGGCCCCGGTCGCCGCGGCTCTGACCGTACGTGGCCAGCAGCGCCTGGGCCTCGACCGGGTCGCCCAGCGTCGTACCGGTGCCATGCGCCTCCACCGCGTCGATCTGGTCGGCGGACAGCCGTGCGTTGATCAGCGCCTGCTCGATCACCCGCTGCTGCGAGGGGCCGTTGGGCGCGGTCAGGCCGTTGGACGCGCCGTCCTGGTTGACGGCAGTGCCCCGCACCACCGCCAGCACCTCGTGTCCGTTGCGCTGCGCGTCCGACAGCCGTTCCAGGACGAGTACGCCGACTCCCTCGGCCCAGCCGGTGCCGTCCGCGGTGTCGGCGAACGAGCGGCAGCGGCCGTCGGCCGACAGCCCGCCCTGGCGGCCGAACTCGATGAAGGTGGCCGGGCTCGACATGATGGTGATGCCGCCCGCGAGCGCCAGCGAGCACTCCCCCGCGCGCAGCGACTGGGTGGCCAGATGCAGGGCCACCAGCGACGACGAACACGCCGTGTCCACGGTGACGGCCGGTCCGACGACACCGAAGGTGTACGAGAGCCTGCCGGACATGACGCTCGTGGTGTTGCCGGTGAGCTGGAAACCCTCCACACCGTCGGCCGGGCCCACCCGGTAGTCCTGCGCCATCGCGCCCACGAACATGCCGGTCCGGCTGGAGCGGAGGGTGCCCGGTTCGATTCCGGCCCGCTCGAACGCCTCCCAGGCGGCCTCCAGCAGCACCCGCTGCTGCGGGTCCATCGCCAGCGCCTCGCGCGGCGAGATCCCGAAGAAGTCCGCGTCGAACTCGGCGGCTTCATGCAGGAATCCGCCGGAGACGGCCGTCCCGGCCAGCTCGCGAGGATCCCAGCCCCGGTCGGTCGGCAGGGCGGTGATGCCGTCCGCACCGGACTCGACCATGTGCCACAGGTCCTCCGGGCCATTCACCCCGCCCGGGTAGCGGCAGCTCATGCCGACAATGGCGATCGGCTCCTGTGCCGCGGCCTCGATCTCGCCCAGCCGGCGTCGGGTTCGCCGCAGATCGGCGCTCGCCCGCTTGAGATAGTCCCTGAGCTTCTGTTCGTTGTCCATCTCACTCAACCCGTCTCGACGCTGGCGGCAGGCAATCCGCACAGGCAGGGGAGGGATTCGTCGCGACCGAACCCACCGGACATACGCGGCCGGGGTGGCGCCGGGGCCACCGACCGGGGCCGCGACCGACCGTTTCCCCCCACTCGGGAAACGGCGGTCGGCGGCCCCTCGGGGTGGCCACATGTGGAGGCGGTCAAGGGCTCCCCTCGCCCAGTGTCATCACGGGCCCGCGAGGAAACCCCTAGTTCCTCGTCCCCGGTGGCCGGGGAACCGATGGAGCGCGCGAGAACACCAGGGAATACCTGGGATTGCGAGGGGAACACGGGGGAACACGACAATGCCCGGTGGCGTTGGGACACGCCACCGGGCAACCTATGCGGCGGCATTCACCAGCTCGTGGCCGAGAGGAGATCGCCGTAGTCGCGTTCACGGGAGGCCTGGCGGAGGTCGGACTCCACCATCATGTTCATCAGTTCACGGAAGTCCACGGTCGGCTCCCAGCCCAGCTCGGTGCGGGCCTGTGTGCTGTCGGCACACAGCGTCTCCACCTCGGCGGGGCGGACCAGGGTCGGGTCGATGGCCACGTAGTCCTCCCAGTCCAGGTCCACGGACTCGAAGGCCATGCGCACGGCGTCGCGTACCGAATGGATGCGACCAGTGCCCACCACATAGTCGGATGGCTCGTCCTGCTGGAGCATCAGATGCATCGCACGGACATAGTCGCCGGCGAAGCCCCAGTCGCGTACCGCGTCCAGGTTTCCCAGGAAGAGCTTGTCCTGGAGCCCGAGCTTGATCTGGGCCACCGCCAGCGAGATCTTCCGGGTCACGAACTCCGCGCCACGGCGCGGCGATTCATGGTTGAACAACATCCCGGAGACGGCGTACATCCCGAAGGACTCACGGTAGTTGCGGGTGATGAAGTGGCCGTACGCCTTGGCCGCGCCGTACGGGCTGCGGGGATGGAAGATCGTGGTCTCCCGCTGCGGTGTCTCGGTGACCTTGCCGAACATCTCCGACGACGACGCCTGATAGAAGCGGATCCCTCCGCTGCCACCGCCGCCACCGCGGGACTTGTCCAGCCCGCTCACCATGCGGATCGCCTCCAGCATCCGCAGCACACCCATGGCGTTGACCTCGGTGACCAGTTCGGACTGCTGCCAGGACATCGGTACGAACGAGATGGCGCCGAGGTTGTACACCTCGTCCGGCTGCACCGCGTCGAGGGCCGCCACCAGGCTCGCCTGGTCCATCAGATCGCCGTCGACAAAGGTGACGTCCGAGGCCAGCCGGCTGATCCGCAGCTTTCTGGGATTGGCCTGGCCTCTGATCAATCCCCAGACTCGATACCCTTGCGCAAGGAGGTGCTCGGCCAGATACGAGCCGTCCTGGCCGGTAATTCCGGTGATCAACGCACGCTTGGACATAAAGGATCCCTTCCACGACCACGGAAAGACCGTCGAGTGGTTTTTTCACGCAGTGAGCGGTACAGGGAATTCGACGCATTCCACTGCTTGAGGCACACCCGCAATGGCCATGGGTCGGCTGCCCGGATCCGAATGCGAGGTTGTCTAGCTCAACCTTCACAGCCGCTCCGGAATGATGTCAAGGAAGCGCGAATACGCTAGGGGATTTCCGAGACTTGGGGCGCGTCGCCGGGTTCGCCACTATCCACATCCTTGCAGGCAGCGAGGGGATACCGGCCAGTTCGAGGCCCGTAAGTGATCGTGATCAGGTCCACGCACCGAGACTCCCGGCACACCGCGATCATGCCCTCCTCTTACACTCAACACCCCATGAACAAGGGGCCCGTACGGGTGACCGACGCGGGCAACCGGGCAAGAACGGTCACCACAACGTGGCATACGGGCAGCGAAAGAGGGCACGGTTCCGATATACACTTGGAACTGAACCTAACACCCGTCACTGTGCCCCTTTTCGATACGACCGGTTTGACGCTCATGGGGGCAGCACGAAACGTGACCGCACAGCTGTCGCTGAAAGCAGGCTTAAAGCACGGACAATTGACGTCGTCGAGGCCGATTATCAGGTCAGCGCCCTGATCAATTCACGGGCAACGCCCCTCGCGTCGTCGTTGAAACGACCGAAAGAGGTGACTCCTCTTGGCTCTCTCCCACACCATCCCGGTGACTTCCTCGACCTCCCGTCAGAGTGACAACGGGATCCGGACTCGCGTGGCCACGACCGAGCACGGCACGGGCATGGCCACCCTCGACTCGGACCTGCGGGTCCAGGCGGGCAACGACGACTTCTTCCGCTGCTTCGCCGGATCCTCGGCCGAGCTGTGTGGGCGGAACCTGTTCGAGCTGCTGCGCCCCAGCTCGCCCGCAGTCCTCCGGGAACACTTTCTGAGGCTGCACGACGGCCGGCGGACCCGCTTCAGCGAACGGGTCGTGGGACACCGTTCAAGCGGACACCCGTTCTCGGGCGTACTGACCGCCACCGCCGTCCAGGGCTCATCGGACGGACTGTCCGCCATCGTCGTCCTCGTCAAACCGGACAACCACACACCAGAGGACGAACCCGGCACCCAGCGCCGCCTGCTGCTCTCCCCTCTGGAGGCCCGGATCCTGGAAGGCGTGGCCACCGGCGCCTCGACCATCCAGATGGCCTCCAACCTCTATCTCAGCAGGCAGGGCGTCGAATACCACGTGGGCTCGATGCTCCGGAAGATGAAGGCCCGTAACCGCGCGGCCCTGATATCCCGCGCGTACGCGGCCGGCATGCTCACCGTGGGCACCTGGCCGGCCCGGGTCGTCTCGGACTTCGTGAAGTAGGGCAACCTCCGGGACGGACTTTGTCAGTCACCCCCGGGGACGGGACAGGCGACACCCTTCGCCGAACCTGGCGCCGAACCACTTCGGCGCACTCCCCCATCCCCTCCGCGAGGACAGCAGCACCATGGCAAAGCTCGTACAGTTCGACCGGATCAGCGGCCCCGAGGTCTCCCCTCTTCGCTCGGCTACGAGGCCACGGGCGTCGACCCGGTCCAGGCGGCGGGCGTGTGGATGGCCTACATCACCGCGTACGGCGCCCTCGCCGAAGGTGGCCAGGTGCGCTCGGGCGACCATGTGCTGATCACCGCGGCCTCCAGTCGTCACCGACGACGAGGACCTCCCCCCTTCGACCTCGCGGACATCGTCGAGGCCCACCGCTACATGGAGTCCAACGTCCAGGTCGGCAAGATCGTCGTCAGGGTCACACACGAGGACGGCACGGTCTGACGGCGGCATCAGCGGGGGCGCGCATGGGTACTGTCCGCAGGGATGCCAGAAAAGACGATCTCCAATGCGCGTCCCCCCTTCACTCGTGAAGAGCGGTCCGGCGATATCGCCATCATCGGGCTCAGCTGTCGCTTGCCGGGTGGCATCGCGGCGCCCGAGGAGTTGTGGGCCGCGCTTGCCGCCGGGCGCGATCTGGTCGGTGAGGTGCCGGCGGACCGGTTCGACGCGCGCCGCTTCGTGGCCGACGATCCGCGGCGTCCCGGCAAGTCGTACTCGGCCGCGGGCGGGTTCCTGGACGACATCACGGGTTTCGACGCCGCGTTCTTCGGGTTGTCGCCGCGCGAGGCGAGCCGGATGGACCCGCAGCAGAGGCTGCTGTTGGAGATGGCCAGGGAAGCCCTCGACGACGCCGGTGTGGATCCGGGGACACTCGCCGGATCGGAGTCCGGGGTCTATGTGGGGGTGAGCAACGGCAACTACGGCCAACTCCAGTACGCCCGCCCCGAAACGGTCACGGCGTACACGATGGCGGGCTCGGCGCTGTGCAACACCGCCAACCGGATCTCGCATCTGTTCGATCTGCGGGGGCCGTCCATGGCGGTGGACACCGCCTGCTCCTCGTCCCTGGTCGCCCTGCACCAGGCCTGCGCACAGCTCCGCGCCGACGAGGGCGGTATCGCGCTGGCGTGCGGTGTCAACCTGCTGCTGAACCCGGGGGATTTCATCGGGTTCTCCAAGGCGTCCATGCTGTCCCCCAGTGGCCGCTGCCGCTCCTTCTCCTCGCACGCGGACGGATACGTCCGTGCCGAGGGCGGCGCGGTGGTGGTGCTCAAGCGCCTCGCCGACGCACGGGCGGACGGGGACACCGTGCACGCCGTGGTCCTCGGCACCGGAGTGGGCGCGGACGGCCGTACCCCTGGGCTCTCGCTGCCCAGCGCGGAGGCTCAGGAGACGCTGATGCGTCAGGTGCACCGGCGGGCCGGGGTGCGGCCCGAGGACCTGGCCTATGTGGAGGCTCATGGCACCGGCACCCAGGCAGGCGACCCGATCGAGTGCCGGGCGCTGGGCGGTGCCCTCGGCGTGGGCCGCCGCACCCCGCTGCCGATCGGCTCGGTGAAGTCGAACCTCGGCCATCTGGAGTCCGGGGCGGGAATCGCCGGTCTGCTCAAGTGTGTGCTCATGCTGCGGCACGGGGTGATTCCACAGTCTCTGCACGCCGAACCGCTCAACCCCGCCATCGACTTCTCCGCGCTGGGCCTGGAGCCGGTGGCCGCGCCGCGGGCGCTGCCGCCGGGAGCGCTCGCGATCAACTCGTTCGGCTTCGGCGGGGCCAACGCGCACGCCGTTCTCGGCCCCCCGCCCGCGCCCCGTGTGCCCGCGCCACCGAAGGCGAGGCCGTTGCCGGTGCTGGTCTCGGCGGCCACTCCTCAGGCGCTCAGCGAGGCCGCCTTACGCACCGCCGCGCGGCTCCGGGACACCGACTCGTTCTACGACCTCGCCTTCACCAGTTGCGTTCGGCGCGGACACCACCGCGAACGGGTTGCCGTGCTGGCGGACAGCCCCGGCCAGGCCGCAACCCTGCTGGAAGCGTTCGTCGAGGGCACCCCGGTGCCCGGCGGTGCGGCAGGACAGGCGAGTCCGGGGCCCGTGGCATTCGTGTACTCCGGAAACGGCGCGCAGTGGGCGGGCATGGGCGCGGAACTGCTGGCGAGCGAACCGGTGTTCCTCGACGTGGTCACCGAGGTGGACGCCGAACTGGCCGGGCACCTGGGCTGGTCGGTGCTCGAGGCCCTGCGATCCATGGATCCGGGGCCTGAGCTGGACCGGACCGAGATCGCCCAACCGCTGCTGTTCGCGGTGCAGATCGGGCTGACCGCACTGCTGCGGGAGCGCGGCATCCGGCCCGCCGCGGTGGCGGGACATTCGGTGGGCGAAGTGGCCGCCGCATACGCCTGCGGGGCCTTGGACCTGGCGGCGGCCTGCCGGGTGATCGCCGAACGCGGTCTCGCCCAGGCGGAGACGGCGGGTGACGGACGGATGGCGGCGGTGGGACTTCCGGCCGCCGAGGCCGCCGAGCTGATCGCCGGCCGGGACCTGGAGCTGGCCGGCGTGAACAGTCCGTCGGACGTGACGCTGTCCGGGGCCGCCGAGGAACTGTCCGCGCTCGGTGACGAGTTGCTTCACCGCGGGGTCTTCTTCCGGGAGCTGCCCCTGAACTATGCCTTCCACAGCCGGTCCATGGACTCGATCCAGGACCGGCTGCACACCGCGCTGGCCGGATTGGCGCCACGGCCCGGAACCGTGGCGTTCGTCTCCACCGTCACCGGTGGCACGCTGCCGGGCACCGGGCTCGACGCCACGTACTGGTGGCGCAACATCCGGGAGCCGGTGCTCTTCGGACCGGCCGTGACCACGTTGGTGGACGAGCACGACTGCGGCACGATCGTGGAGGTCGGCCCCCACCCGGTGCTGCTCGGCTATCTGCGCAGGCAGTGCGCCACCGCGGACCGGCCGGTGACCACGGTCGGCTCGCTGTCCCGCGCAGCCCGCGACTCGGCCTCAGTGCCAACCACCTACGCCACGGTGCTCGCGGCCGGGGCCGACATCGACTGGGACGCCTGGTTCCCGGTGCGCGGCCGGGTGGTGCCGCTGCCCGGCTACCCGTGGCAGCGGGAGCACCACTTCAACGGCGCCGCCAACTGGTGGTCGGCGGGATCGGGCGGCGAGGAGGAGTCGGGACACCCGTTGCTCGCCGACCGGTTGCCGAGTGTGGAACCCACCTGGCGGACACCGGTCGAGCCGGCGCGGCTCGGCTGGCTCGGCGACCACCGGATCGGCGGGGTGGTGGTGATGCCGGGCGCCGCGTATCTGGAGATGGCGCTCGCGGCCGGCCGAACCACCCACGAGGGCGCGCTGGAGATCACCGGACTGGACATCGGCAAGGCGCTGGTGCTGCCGTGGGACGACCCGAGCGCCACCATCTCCGTACAGACCTGGCTCATCGGCGAGGTGGCCCGCATGGCCTCCCGCCGGGGCGACGAGGACTGGCAGGACCATGCGAGGGCGCGCGTACGCCGGTTGCACACCGGGCCGCCCGCGCCGCTGGACGTGGCGGGCATACGGGCAGCGGCACAGACCGAGATCTCCGGGGAACAGCACTACGCGCGGATGCGCCGGGTCGAGCTGGAGTACGGGCCCGCGTTCCGCGGTGTCCAACGGCTCGCCGTCGCCGACGGTACGGTGCTCGCCGACTACGCCAATCCGAGCGGGGCGCAGGAGTTCTACGCACACCCGGCCCTGGTCGACGCCACCCTGCAGTCCATCGGGGCGCTCCTCCCCCGCGCCGAGAACGGGCAGGTCCACCAGTTCCTGCCGACCGAGTTCGAGCGGGTCCGGTTCTGGCGCACCCCCGCCGACCGGGGCGTAGCGCTGATCCGTGCCCGCGGCCTGTCGCTGCGTGAGGCGGTGGTGGACATCACCGTCGCGGATCCGGACGGCACCATAGCCATGGAGCTGCACGGTGTCCGCGTACGCAGGAACAAGGCGGCGGGGAGCGGCGTCGACCGCATCGTCAGCACCCTCCGGGCGGCTCCGCTGCCCGGGGCCACCGGCCCGACCGGGCTGCCGACCGCCACCGAGCTCGCCGCAGCGCGGGCCGGGCAGGTGGCGGCGCTGACCGCGGCGGCCCGCCGCTATGACAGCCCTTCATTCGTTCGCCGCGTCGCCCATCTGACCGGCCACTTCGTGGCGGCCGCTGTCGCGGAACTGGAGGCGAGCGGCGCGCGGCCGGGGAACCGGCGGCTGTACGAGAAGCTGCGGGCGATCGCCGAACGGGAAGGTGTGCTGGGCCGGACACCGGAACCGGGCCGACTGGTCGCCGAGCTGCTGCGGGACTTCCCCGCCATGGCGCCGGAGCTGCTGTTGTACGCCCGGTGTGGTCCGCAACTGGCCGGGGTGCTCACCGGGGACGTGGATCCGATGCAGTTGCTGTTCTCGGACACCGAGCGGCTGGCCGAGCTGCACTACACGACCTCCGTGGCACATCAGTATCTGAACCGGATGGCCAGGGAACTGCTCACCGGGCTGGTCGATGCCTGGCCCGCGGACCGGCCGCTGCGGATTCTGGAGGTCGGCGCCGGCACCGGGTCCACCACCGCCTGGCTGCTGCCCCGGTTGCCCGCCGATCGCACCACCTACGCCTACACGGACATCTCCAGCGCGTTCTTCCCCCGAGCCCGCCACCGGTTCGCCGCATACCGGTACCTCGACTACCGGACGCTGGATCTGGACGGCGACCCCGCCGAACAGGGCTTCGCCGCCGCTTCCTTCGATCTGGTGATCGCCGCCAACGTCCTGCACACCACCACCGATGTGCGCCGCGCCGTCGGCCACGTCGCCGAACTCCTGGACAGCGGTGGCCGGCTGCTCGCCGTGGAGTTCCACGACAACGACCTCTTCGCCCCCTGCTACGGGCTGCTCGGGTCGGCCACCGGCTTCACCGACACGGAGCTGCGCGAGGACACCCTGCTCGCCCGTGAGCAGTGGCCCGCGGTGCTGCGCTCCGGTGGGTTCACCAGCGTGGTCCAGCTCGGCGAGGAGCCGGCCTGTTCGGTGCTGTTCGCCGACCGGGGCGTGCGAGAACAACACCCACCGACACCTTCGGACGCTGCGCCCGGTCACTTCCTCGTCGCCGCGGACGGTGTCGAGGGCCTGCCCGACGCCGTGGTGGCGCGGCTGCGCACACTGGGCCGCTCGGTGAGCCGCGTCGACGCCGCCACCGACGCCGAGCGCTGGGGCGCCGCGCTCAGCGGCACCGAGGAGAGCGTCGGGATCGTGGTCATGCTGGGCGAGCAGGCCAGTGGGGACGCGGCCCGCGCCGTGGATCCGGTGGTCCGGCAGGCGGCGGTCCTCAGGGCGATGGTCACCGCTTGCCAGGCGTTGCCGGAGAGCCGTGAGGTGCGGGCCTGGGTGCTGACCGGCGGCGAGCGCACCGCAGTCCCCGAACACCCCGTACCAGCCGCAGCCTGGGCCCAGGCGCGCACCCTGACCAGCGAGAACCCTCTGCTGAGGGTCCGCAGGGTCACAGTGGCCCGCGGGGCGACCGAAGCGGACGTGTGCGCGGAACTGCTCGCCGAGACCGACGAGGACGAGGTGGTGCTCACCGCGGGCGGGCGCTTCGTACCGCGGATCACCGAACGCCGCCCCGCCACCCACACCGGCCACCCCTTCGCGCTGGCCGTGGCGGACGACGGACCGGCCTGGACGGCGGTGACCGTGCCCGCACCGGGACCGGGAGAGGTGGTCGTCGAGGTACGGGCGGCGGCGCTCAACTACGCGGATGTGATGGTCTCCCGGGGGCTGGTGCCGCCCATGGCCGAGGCGCCGGACACGGGAATCCCCCTGTTGGGCCTCGAATGCGCCGGAGTCGTGACCCGCGTCGGCGCCGGTGTGACCGACCGGGCCGTCGGCGATGGGGTGATGGTCGCGCACTCCGGGAGCCTCACCTCATATCTGCACTGCCCGGCCCGGCTCACCATCCCGGTCCCCGAGGACATGCCGTTCACCGAGGCGGCCACCATCCCGACGGTGTTCGCCACCGTGCACTACGGCCTCGACTATCTGGCCCGGCTCCGCGCGGGCGAGACGGTCCTCGTACACGGGGCCGCCGGCGGGGTGGGGCTGGCCGCGCTGCGGTACGCCGAACACGTCGGGGCCACCGTCGTCGCCACCGCGGGCAGCCCCGCCAAGCGCCAGTTGCTGCGCCTGCTCGGCTACCGGCATGTGCTGGACTCGCGCAGCCTCGGCTTCGCCGACGAGGTCCGCGAGATCACCGCGGGGCGCGGGGTGGACGTGGTGCTCAACTCGGTGGCGGGCGAAGCGCTGGGCCGCGGGATGGAGTTGCTGCGCCCGCACGGGAGGTTCGTGGAGCTCGGAAAGCGCGACATTCTCGCCGACAATGCGCTCGCCCTGCGTCCGTTCTCCCGTGACCTCTCCTTCTTCGGTGTCGACCTCACCAGTCTGCTCCAGGGCGACAGCCCGGTGGCCGAGCAGATGGTCGCCGAACTGACCGAGCGCGTCGGGTCCGGGGTCTACCGGCCGCTGCCGCATGTCACCTACCCGGCGCAGCAGATCGCCGAGGCGATGGCACTGCTGCGGGACTCCCGGCACATCGGCAAGATCGTCATCACCTTCGACCCCACGGAACCGGTCCCCGTCCGCGTTCCGCGGCCCCCGGTCGCCCTGGACCCCGAGGCGACGTACCTCGTCACCGGCGGGCTGGGCGGTTTCGGCGCGGCCACCGCCCGCTGGCTGGCCCGGTGCGGGGCCCGGCACCTGGCGCTGGCCTCCCGCAGCGGCGCCGCCCACCCGGAGGCCCGTACCGTGCTCGACCGCGTCGCCGAGGAGGGGGCGACGGCGACCGCCTACGCCACCGATATCACCGACCCCGCGGCCACCGGCGCTCTGCTGGACGCGATCGAGGCCACCGGCCATCCGCTGCGGGGTGTCGTCAACGCCGCCATGGTGCTCGACGACGTCCTCGACGACGCCACCGCGGTGGAGCTCGACGACGAGCGGACCCGCGCGGTGGTGAGCCCCAAACTCGCCGGGACGGCACACCTGGACCGGCTCACCCGCGAACTGCCCCTGGACTTCTCCGTGTTCTACAGTTCGATCTCGGCGCTCGCCGGCAATCTCCGGCAGAGCACCTACGCCGCCGGCAATCTGGCGGGCGAGGCGGTCGTCCGGCAGCGCCGGGCCGCGGGGCTGCCGGGACTCGCCGTGCAGTGGTGCGCCATTTCCGACACCGGGTACGCGGACCGCGCCGGTATGGTCGAGACCATGCGACAAGCCGGTTTCGGGGAGCTCGACTCCGTCACCGCCACCCGGGTGCTCGGCGAGCTGATCACCGATCCCGATGTGGACGTCATCATGGTGGGCAACACGGACTGGGCACAGACCGCGAAACTCCTGCCCACCGTCGCCGCGCCGCGCTTCACCGAGGTGCTGACGCGCACGACGCCAGCCCCTGTGACGCCGCTGACGCCGACGGGAACATACCGGAGCTGGTGCGCTCGCTGGCCGAGCCGGAGGCGCTGGGCATCGTCACCGATGTGCTGGTCTCGGCACTGGCCACGGTGCTGCAGAGCACATCGGAGCGGATCGATCCGGACACCCGGCTCGACCAGCTCGGCCTGGAGTCGCTGATGGCGGCCGAGCTGAGCTCCGTACTGCAGCGCAGGCTGGGCTGCGTCGTCCCGGCGATGGAGCTGGCCACCGCGGCCGGCGTACGGCAGCTCGCCCCGCGCATTCTCGGGCGTATCAGGCGGGGCGCGTGACCATGCCCCCGCCCTTCCCCGCCGTGGACCTCAACCGCCTCACCGACCGGCAGACCGCTCGGATCCGGCTGTACTGCGTTCCGCCGTCCGGCGCGGGCTCGGAATTCTTCCTGCCCTGGGTCGCCGAATTCTCCGAACTGATCGACCTGGTCGCCGTCCAACTGCCCGGCCGCGGCACCCGCGTCGGGGAACCGTCGATCACCGATATCAACTGGGCCGCCGCGGGCATCGCGGAAGCGATAGCCGCGGACCTGAGCCATCGGCCACCCGCCGACGGTTTCTACGCGGTCTTCGGCCACAGCTTCGGCGCGCTGCTCGCCTTCGAGGCCACCCACCGGCTCAGCGCGGACCTGCGCACCGAACCGGATCTGCTCGCGCTGTCCGCCGTTCCACCGCCGAACCGCGACGGTCTCGACGACCACATCGCGCGCAACCTCGGCTCCGGAATCGCCGCCATCACCGAGATCATGGGCTGGGAGCAGCCGACCGACGACGCGCTCACCCGGACCGTCTACACCCCCTTCCTCGCGGATGCGGTCGCCCTGCTGCAACACACACGGCAGATCTGGCCGACACTGCGCGCGCGACTGAGCGTCTTCGGCGGAAATGACGACCCGATGGTCGACCCCGAGTCGCTGTACGAATGGAGCGCGTGTACGACGGCCGACACCCGGGTTCACCGTTATCCCGGAGGCCACCACTACCTGCGCACCCAAATCCCCGAGGTGGTCGCTCAGCTCACGCAGGACCTGCTCGCCGCGTACCGGAATCCGGCTCAGCGTCCGGGGTCCGTGTGATTCATACACGGATCGTGCCCAACCAGCCGATTGTGCCTCTACGCTAAACGCTCGTGACGATGGGTATGCCGAACAAGCGCGATGCACGAACGCGTTTGTCGGGTGCGAGGGGGGACGCACGTGTCGGAGCGGTTCGCGGAAAACCGTGCGCGGCGCCGGGTACTGGGGGAGATGGTGAATGTCTTAGGAGACTCGGCGGCACTGGCCGACGCCCGAGGGCGGCACCAGTGGCGGCGTGAGCTGTCCGAGGAGTTCGGCGGGCTGGAGCTGGAGCCCTATCCGACCGCTCATCAGGAGTTCTTCGAGGCGGTGCGCGCCTGCGGCGAGCGCTCCGGCGGCCTTGAGACGCTAGTGGAGATCACCGGCTTTGTGGCCCCGGCACTCCCCCATCGGCTGCGGCCCCTGGTCGATGAGTGGGACGCGGCCGATCTGTACCGGGGGCGTGACTGGTCGGCGCTGCGGCAGGCGCTCGACATCGGCATACCGGAGTTGAACGCGATCGTCGCCGAGGTCTGCGGGGACCGGTTCCGCCTCCCTCCCCACTGCACCACCGCCTGGCATGCCTTTCTCCATCTGGCCTGCCGCAACACCCCGCCCGGGAGTCTGCCGCCCAGCATGGTGCTGCTGGAGCACCTTGCCCTGCACGCGGATCTGGCGGCCTCGGTCGGCGAGTTGTACGCCTGGAATGAGCACTTCGCCCACGAGTGGGATCTCGCCGACGGCGAGGACGGGCTGATCGCGATGCGCGCGGGCCTGGCCGGTGGCCATACGGCTGATGTTCTGCACTGCGGCGGCCCAGGTGTCCGAGGAGTGGACGGGCTGGACGCCGAACCGGAGCGCCCGGTGATCAGGCTGTACGTCAAGGTGGCGCCCGATCTGACCCCGGTGGACGCCAAGGGCAGAAAGCAGGGCCGCCGAGAGGCGCGTTACACGCTCGCCGCCCGGGTGCGCTACGCGGAGTCCTCCGGGCTGCACCGGGAGCCGCAGGGCGAGCCGGGCGAACTGGTGACACGCAGCAGGATCCCCGTCGCGGTCGCGGAGCTGCTGACCCGGATGGCGGAGCTGTGGCAGTCGCGTGCCGAAGACGTGGTGTTGGAGTTCTTTTTACCCACGGAGCTGCTGAACGAGCCCGTCGAGTGGTGGAATCGGAACCCCCAACTAGGCTATGCGAACCCCATCTTGAGCAAGTACCACGAGATATTCATCCACAGCCTCGAGCGAGTGCAGCGGCGCGAGCTCCATCATGCTTGGCGCATGCGCTGGGCCCGGTGGCGGAGTCGGCCCGAGCAGGCGGACGTCCACTGGTGCGACGCCGAAGGTCGCTCGACCGATGAACACCTCGCCTTGCTGGACGCGCGGATCGGGCGGCGGGACGAGGTGGTGGCGATGGTGCTCAGCGAGCCCCCGAGGCCGAGAAGCGGCCTTGGTCTGCGCGAGCTGCGGCTCGGGCTCGATCTCGGGGTCCCCGTGCTGATCCACCATCGTGCGGACAGCTTGTCGGAGGCCTTCCGCAGCGTGGTTCGCGAAGGACTGGCCGAGGACGGACTGTCGAAGCTTCCCGAGCGTGCGAGACAGTGGAAGAGCGACTGCGCCGCAGGTGGAATCGGTTCACAGGATGACCCGGTCAGGGATCTCAGCGTGATCTGGGACAACCCCGAACTGCTCCTGGACGGTGGGCCGTGTGCTCCCGCCACCTTCGTAGGGGGGATCGATTGAACACGCCCGAGAGAACCGGAGGGGCGGACATGCCGGCCGCCACCGCCGCAGTCCGGTACCAGGGGACGGGAGCGGTGCTGCCCGATGTCCCGTACGAGGAGCGCCAGTGGCCGGACGGGCCGCGCTGGCGGACCTTCCAGGGCGGGCCCTGTCTGCCTCAGCCGCCCGACGACGACGAGGCCGACCGGCGGCTCGGCCCCATCGGCGCGGTGCGCAGCCCATCGGCGGAGGAGGTCCGCCTGGTCAACGCGGCGATTCTGCTGCGGCGTCCGCTGCTGGTCACCGGCCGCCCCGGCGTGGGCAAGTCCACCCTCGCCTATCGCATCGCCCGTGAGCTGCGACTGGGCCGGGTGCTCCAGTGGCCCATCACCTCCCGGACGACCCTCGCCTCGGGTCTGTTCGAATACGATGTGATCGGCCGCGCCCAGGCGGGCCAGGCCTGGTACGCGGCGCGGCAGCACAGCGGCCCGGCGGACGGCCCGGACGGGGGCGGCGACCCGGCTTCCGGTGACGAAGCCCGCGTGGACATCGGCGAGTTCATCCAGCTCGGCCCGCTGGGCACCGCGCTGCTCCCCCACCGCTTACCGAGGGTCCTGCTCATCGACGAGCTCGACAAGGGCGACGCCGACCTCCCGAACGATCTGCTCACGCTCTTCGAGGACGGCTGGTACGCCGTGCCCCCACTCGTCCGGGTGAAGCGCCGGTCCCCCGAAGTGATCGTCCACACCGCGGATCCGGGCAGAAATGCCCCCATTGTGGACGGGCTTGTCACCACTCGATCATTCCCTCTGGTCATCATGACCTCGAACGGGGAGCGCGAGTTCCCGGAGGCGTTTATGCGTCGCAGCCTCCGATTCGATATACCGGACCCGGGCCCGGAGGCACTGGGCGAGCTGGTCGCCGCGCACTTCGCCGACCAGTTGGGCGATATGCACGACAGGCTGGTCCGGGACTTCATGACACGCAGCGAGCAGGTGCACGGCCTGGCGGCCGATCAGCTGCTCAACGCCGCCCATCTGGCGACCTCCGGCGCGTATACGCCTGCCGAGGGCGACGACGCCGAGTGGCAGGCCCTGCTCAGGGCCATCTGGCACCCGCTGAGTACCGACGTACGCGCCGACGGGGCGGAACCGCGTGCCTGAACGTCCGCCGGTTCCCGAGCGGTCCGGGGCGGACGGTGCGGCTGACGGCCCTGCCACCCCCCCGGGCCACGGACGTCTGCCGGTCGGCGGGCTACGGTGGTGGGAGGTCGCGGACGCTCTGTGGCTGGCCCGCCACCACCCGGAGCTGGCCGGGCCGTCGCGCTCCGACGCGTCGCCGCCGGCCGACGAGCCGCCGGCGCCCGGGGAGCCGCGGCCCACCATGCCGACACCGCCCGCCATGTCGGCACCGGAGCCGGAACCTGATGCCGCTGGGCGCTCCACGTCGCCCACGGGCGGCGGTAGCGAACCACAAGGGCGGTTACCGGAGGGCCTTCCGCAGCCAGAGCCGCCACCACCCCCCGTGGTCCTTCCCGCCGATCACCCCGCGCCCACCCGATCAGCCCGCTTATCCGACACCCATGCCGTCCGGCGGTGGCCACCACCGCGACCCGGCGCCGCCGACGGCCTCCCCACGGCCGAGGTGGCGTCCGCGTTACGCCCCCTGCGCCAGTGGACGCGTTCGACGCGCCACCAGGAGCTGGACGAGGAGGCGACCGCCGAGCGGCTGGCCGAGGCCCCCGGGCTGCCCCCGGCGATGAGCCCGGGAAACGAACGCCGCTGGGACGCGGTCCTGGTGGTGGACGCGGGCCCGCAGATGACGCTCTGGGCCGCCCTCGCCCGGCGCCTCATGGCGGCGCTGCGCCACCACGGCGGCTTCCGCGATCTGCGGCTGCGCTTCATGGACACCCACTCCGACCGCCCGGGCGAGGTCGTGCTGCGGGGCCCGAACCGCCGGTCGAGGCCCCAGCCGCCGAGGAGCGTGGCCGATCCCACCGGGCGCCGGATCGTGCTCGTCCTCACCGACGGCCTCGCCCCCGCCTGGCGCGCGGGCGCCGTCCAGGAGGCGCTGGCCATATGGGGCCGGCATCAGCCCGTGGCCGTACTCGCGACACTCCCGCAGCGGCTGTGGCACCGCACCGCCCTCGACCCACGGCGAGTCCGGCTGCGCGCCTCCGGCCCCTGGGCCGGGAGCGCCCGCATGGACTGGGAGTTCACCGAGGCCCCTATCGCGGAGTCGGCCGCGGAAGCGCCCCCCGGTCGGCGCCCGGTCCCGGTGCCCGTCCTGGAGGTCGCCGACGAGTGGATCGCCCCCTGGGTCCGCTTCATCGCCGGCGAGGGGCCGCGCTGGACCGAGGTGGCCGCGCTTCTCGTACCCCCGAACCGATCCGAGGCACCCGCCCCGCGGCCGGAGCACACCAGGCCCCTGGCCGGCGCCGTGGAGCGCGTCGCCCGTTTCCGGGTGTGGGCCTCACCGGAGGCCTTCTCGCTCGCCGCCCGGCTGGCCGCGGTCCCGCTCGACCTTCCCGTCATGTACGCCGTTCAGCGCCGCACCCCGCCCCGAACGGGCCCGGCCCATCTGGCTGAATTCTTTATGAGCGGCCTTGTCGAACCCGTGCCCGAGAGCGGTGGGAATTCTTTTCTCTTCGGCCAGGGAGTGCGTGAGGAGCTGCTCGCCTCGAGCACCCGGCAGGCAACGGAAATGGCGTCGAGGATCGCCGCGGAGTTTCTGGCACCACACAGCGGTGCGGCCCGTGAGCTGCTGATCCACCTCAGCGGTGGGGACGTTCCGCCGGAACCCGAGGTCACCGGGGACAACCTCCATTTCCGAGAAATAGAACATGTCGTATTGGAGGCGCTGTCCGGGGCCCATTTGCGCCGGGCTCGCCGAATCCAGCACGTCATTCGCACCACCCGCGCTTCATCGGATCAAAGGATTGCCCCAACGGCGCGCGGAGAGAGCAACCCTGCCGAACACAACGAAGGCCCTGTCACAGTGAATATTCCAGGAACGCCCGAGACGCCTGTCCCCTCACAGCAGGGAGGTGTAGGCGGCGACGGCGCACTTCGAGGAGGTACGAATTTGACCGCGGTTTCCCAGGGCGCGACGACTCCGGATTCGGGCGCGTCGCTCGAGCGAGGCTCCTCCGGACCGTCGACACGCCCCGCCGTCTGGGGGAACATGCCGCCGCGGAACCTCGTCTTCACCGGGCGCGAGGCACTGCTCGAGCGTTTGGAAGGTGATCTCCGTGACGGCCCGACCGCGGTGCTTCCGCATGCGCTGCACGGCATGGGCGGTGTCGGAAAGTCCCAACTGGCCCTGGAATACGTTTATCGACATGCCGCCCGATACGACGTCGTTTGGTGGATTCCGGCCGAACGGCCCACCCAGATCGCCCAGGCGCTGGTGGAACTCGCCCAGCGGCTGCACCTGCCGGTGACCGCCGAGGCCATCACCGCGGTGCCCGCGGTCCTGGAGGCGCTGCGCACCGGGAATCCTTACGGAAATTGGCTGCTGGTGTTCGACAATGCGGAAAGTCCGGAATCGGTACAGGAGTTCTTCCCGAGCAGCCCGGCAGGCGGTCCTTCCGGTTCCATTCTGGTCACCTCCCGCAACCCCCAGTGGAACACGCTGGCCCATCCACTGGAGGTGGATGTGTTCAAACGCTCCGAGAGCATTCAGCTCCTGCAGCGTCGCAACCCCGATCTCCCCAACGCGGAGGCGGACCAGCTCGCGGAGGTCCTTGGCGATCTGCCGCTGGCGGTCGAGCAGGCATCGGCCTGGCGGGCGGAGACCGGAATGCCGGCAGCGGAATATCTGCGGCTCTTCGAGGAGAAGCGGGCCGAACTGATGTCGGTGTCCCCGCCGACCCACTACGAGCAGACGGTGGCCACCGCGTGGAACGTCTCGCTGGACCATCTGGCGAGCAAGAACCCGGCGGCGCTGCAACTGCTGCAGATCTGTGCCTACTTCGCCTCCGAGCCGGTGGCCCGGTCGCTGTTCTCCGGCGCGGCCGTCGAACCTATCGCCCCGGACCTTGACCGGGCGCTGACCGACCCGCTGCGGCTGGGCCGCGCCATCCGGGAGATCAACCGCTACTCCCTGGCCAAGATCGACCACCGCAGCAACTCCATCCAGATGCACCGTCTGGTGCAGGCCGTGCTGATCGCCCGGATGACCGAGGAGCAGCGTGAACGGATGCGGCGCGGCGCCCATATGCTGCTTGCCGCCAATGCCCCGCGCGACGCCGGGGACCCCGAGCACTGGGGGCGGTTCGCCGATCTGTATCCGCATGTGGTGGTCTCCAGGGCCGTGGAGTCGGACTCCCGGAACGTGCGGCAGATGGTCATCAACCTCGCGCAGTACCTCTACTTCTGGGGCGACCACGAGGCCGCGCGCGACTTCGGCCAGCACGCGTACGACATCTGGCGGGAGAAGTACGGGGAGGGCGATCAGCACACCCTGCTGCTCTGCCGCGATCTGTGGTACGTGCTGTGGCGGATGGGCCGCTACCAGGAGGCCTCGGACCTGAGCGAGCGCATGCTGGCACAGGTGCGGGAGCTCGGCACCGACGCGGAGGAGGAACTGCTCTCCACCCTCGGCCAGGTGGCCGCCGACCGCCGTGCCCGGGGCGACTTCCGGGGATCGCTGGAGATCTCCGAGGAGGTGTACGACCGGGCCGTGCGGGCGTATGGCGACGAGGACCCGCTGACGCTGACCCATTCCCACAACATGGCCGTCGCGCTGCGGGCTTCCGGCGAGTTCAACCGCGCGATGGAGCTCGACCAGGAGACCTATCGGCGCACCGTGCTGCTCTTCGGCGAGGAGACGTACGACAGTCTGCTCTCGGAGACGGGGCTGGCGCTCGACCGGCGGGAGGCGGGCGAATACGCCCTGTCAGCCCGGATGTTCGAGGAACTGGTCGACAAGTTCCGCAGAGTCTTCGGCGAGATGAACCCGAACACGCTGCGCACCGTGGGACGGCTGGCGGTCTCCCGGCGCAAGGCGGGAGATCACCCGGGAGCGCTGGAGCTCAGCAGGCCGGTGCGCAAGGCCCTGACCGAGCGCTACGGCGAGCGGAGCCCGGACTCCTTGATCTCCTCTCTCAACCTCTCCGTGGATCTACGGCAGTCGGGAGCCCTCGACGAGGCCATGCAGCTGGGGCAGTCGACCAGGGAGCTTTACGAGGAGGTCTTCGGCGAGGACCACCCGGACACCGCCGCGGCCGATGTGGACCTGGCCATCACCCTGCGGCAGCTCAACGAGGTGGACACCGCGCGCGCCATCAACGAGTCGGCACTCCGACGGGCCCGGGCGGCCCTTGGCGACACCCACCCCTATGTGCTGATCGCCTCCGCCAATCTGGCCAGTGACATGTTCGCGCAAGGTGATGCCGCCGCGGCCGCCGAACTCGACCGCGAAAACCTCGAGGTGATCAAGGCCACCCTGGGCGAAACACATCCGACGGCGCTGGTCGTGATGGGCAACCTGGCCTGTGATCTCAGGGCGCTGCGCCGAAACGACAAGGCCGACACCCTGCACGCCACGGCGGTCAAGGAGCTCCAGGCCAAACTCGGCGAAAGCCACCCCGCCTGCGCCGACACGGCGGCCTGGCGGCGCGGCAACTGCGATGCCGACCCCATGCCGCTCTGAGGTCACCGGCCGCGAGCCGGGCGTCGGCCTCAGGCCGGCGACTCGGCCGCACGGCCGATCCATGCGGCCACCGCGACGGGATCCGCAGGCTCTCCCGTCGCCTCCCCGATCGCCCGGTGCACCGCACGGACCAGTTCCGGGCACCGAAGCAGCACCAGGCCGGCCGCCCGGTGCCCGCCGGAAGAGTCCAGCGCGAGCCGCAGCCCCGCCCAGGCGCCGGCGGTGGAGTGGAAGACCGCCCCGCCGCCGGGCGCCGGGCCCGGCCCGGCGCTGATCTCCCGCGCGTACAGCTCCCGCGCGGCAGTGGCGTCTCCGGCGACCAGGAGCAGATCGGCGGGCCTGGCGCCCTCGACGGTCGCGGCAAGGCGCTCGGGATCCGCTCGGAGCTTCGCGAGTGCGGGTTCCATGAGCCGCATCCGGGTGAGGACGGCCCGGGCGTCCAGGTTCCTGGCGGTGGGGTCCGGCGCCAGGCGGGGCGCCGGGCAGCCTTGCCAGGGGATGGCCCGCGGAAACGGGCGGCCGGTGTGGCCGCCCGCGATCCAGTGCTCGACCAGCTCTGCCACCAGCGAGGGATCCGGTGCCAGATGGTGCAGCCGCCAGCTCACGGCGTGGTCCTCGGCCACCCGCTCGGCCTCGCCCACCAGCGCCTTGGGGACGGAGGCGTCCGCCCAGTCCGACACGGTCTCGGCCAGCTGCCCCAGGAATCGGCGGCCGAGCCGGGTCAGCTCCCGATCCTTGCTCAGCGGAGGCAGCACCCGCAGCAACTGCTCCCTGCGCAGGGCGAACTCGAATTGGGCCAGCGCCGCCTCGTCCGGCGGCGCACCACCGCCGAGCACATACCCGCGCCAGAACCGGGCCACGGCACAGAAGGCGTAGACCCCGTGCAACATCCCGTTCAGCGGTCGCGGGTCGTCCCGCCACGGCGCATACAGCCGCGGCTGGTTCTCCTGCGTGTGCAGGGAGTACATATGCATCAAGGCGCTGAGTTTGCTGTGCTGGGTCTCATGCGTGAGGATCGCCGCGAACTGGGCCGCGGCAGCGGGCTCCACCGCCGTCGGTTCCGAGGCGGCGAGGCCACCCATGCCGCCGCCCATGGTGGCGCTGTGCCAGCGGAAGGGCGTCGACGCGGGCAGCGGCTCGATGGAGCGGAGGCAGGCGGCGACATCCTCGGCCGCCTGCGGATCCGCACGCCCCAGCAACAGCCAGGCATGACATAGCAGTTCACCCCAGCGGTCGGCCTGCTCGCCCGGCGACGGCGAATGCTCCGCGGCGGGGTCCGCGGGGAAGAGGCGATACGGGCCGAGGTCGCTGAGGTGAACCTTCTTCGGTCCTTCTGGGAGTTCGAGTACGAACGTGGTCGGCGGCTGCCATCCGGGGGCGGCCCGTCGGCAGGGAAAGGCCACGTGGAGCATTTCGCTGCCGTGGCGGAGCGTCAGCGCGGCGCCGTCGAAGTCCGCCTGTACGGCCCCCGGACCCGCCGCGCCGGAGAGGGAGGCACGGCCCAGCGAGGGAAACCAGACCGTCCCCGAGCGCGAGGGGAGGCGGAGGGAGAAGGACAGGCCGGTCCGTATCGCGGAAGCCGCGGCGATGAGATGCAGTTGCCCGGTGTCCGCCCACAGGGGCGGATCCTCGTCCGGCGAAACCCCACCCTCACGTAATCGGCGCAGCGTGTGCTGGAGCCAGACGCCGGTCTCCGGCAGCAGCAGGAGGTCGTCGGTCACCGCCCGGCTCAGCCGCTCGGCCTCGCTGAGCAGTTCCCATGCGTGGTCAAGGTGTTCCAGGGGGCCGATGGCATCGGGACGGTCGGCCGCCATGGCCATGAGCAGTCCCAGCAGAAGCAGCCGATGGCTGCGCTCCGCGTCCCAGAGGTGGGCGATGACCGCCGCCCCACCGCCACCGGCGGCCAGGGCGTCGAAGTGGCGCGGGGGAAGCCCATGTCGTGGAGCACGCACCGAAGTCGGAGGACGGTGCCGCTGGAAAGGATCTTCGCCGCCGCTGCCGACTGGTGTCACATGTTCCAACTGGTCTTGGTGTCAGCGGCGACGAAAGCGCCCGAACCGCAGAGCTTCCGCAGCAGCTGCGCTTCGATCTGATCCCACTCCAGACCGCGTAGTGCG
Source organism: Streptomyces sp. NPDC000941 (assembly GCF_053599555.1). Lineage (NCBI taxonomy): Bacteria > Bacillati > Actinomycetota > Actinomycetes > Kitasatosporales > Streptomycetaceae > Streptomyces > Streptomyces sp. NPDC000941. The sequence goes on along the minus strand of NZ_JBSFMM010000083.1, from coordinate 17,856 downwards.
CGTAGGTTCTCAAAACTGACGCCCGTCAGATCGAGCAGTTCCGACTCGATCACGGTCCCAGGCCGATCCATCCCGCGCTGACCTCCCCGATTCCGGGCCTGACCTCTCCCGTCCACCCATCATGTCCCAGCACGGGAGCGACGGGTAGCCGCGTCTCGGACACCTTTTCATCAGGGTCACCGCTCAACCGCCGTCGAAACCGGGCATTTCGGCCAGCACCGCGGCCAACTCGCCCAGCGCGTACGACCCGGAGTCCACCATCTCGACGGCCTGCCACAGCAGGGTGAGACCGCCGGGAAAGGCCAGACAGGTCTCCACCACGCCCACCAGGTCCACCCGGGTGATCGGCGATCTGGGCAGACTGCCGTGGATCTCGGGTGGGAGCAGTCCGAGGACCTGGGCGCGTGCGGCCGGATCGGACATCACCGGGACCGCTTCCAGCGCCAGAACCAGCCGCTTGCGCTGCTCGAGGCCGGGCCGGGCGCCCGGCCTCGCGGGCGGCTGTGGGCCCTGACCCTCGCCGTGTCCTCGCTCCGGCATCCGTTCGCCCCCTTCGACGCCCGGAAATGGACTCTATCGCCGATGACGAAGCCCAACAACGATTTCACGAACCGATCCGTTGTCGTCCGTTTCCGCTATCCGGGAAATGTCGCTGCGCGAGGACGACGTTCTGCGTGAATTGCGCGAGCGGACCGACGAACTGCCCATGAGGCGGGCGATGCAGGTCATGGCCGAAGAAGGACAGCTCCTCGGCTTGCTGGGTCGGGATCACCGGGGCCGCGAGGTGCTGGAGATCCGGACTTTCACCGGCTACAGCACGCTGTGCATGGCGCGCGCCCTGCCCTCCGGCGGGCGTCTGGTCACCTGTGACACCAGCGCCAAATGGCCCGACAGCGGCGTCGAGTACTGGAAGCGGGCCGGCGTGGCCGATCGAATCGAGGTCCGTATATGCGACGCCACGGAAACGCTCACGACCTTGCTCGACGAGGACGGAGCCGGCGCCTTCGACCTCGCTTTCATAGACGCCGACAAAGCGAATTACCGCGCCTATTTCGAGAAGTGCTTCGAACTTCTTCGGCCCGGTGGTCTCATCGTGGTCGACAACACGCTTTTCTCCGGGCGGGTCGTCGACGCGGCCGCTCAGGACCCCGACACGGTCGCCGTCCGCGAGCTGAACTCCGCGCTGCGGGACGACGGCCGCGCCGACATCTCCTTGCTGCCGATGGCCGACGGCATCACGCTGGTACGGAAGCGGCCCTGACGTCCGCCGCCCGGCCGTCCGCGGGGGCCATGCGGTCCGCGGTCAGGTCCGGGGCGGTCAGGTCGATCGTCGCGTGCGGCTCCCGCCGGTCCGCGGCCAGATGGAGCCGCCGCAGGCCGTCGACGTCCGTCTCGGGCAGCACGGCCAGGCAGTCGCAGCTCTCGTCGCCGAAGCCGGCGAACCGGTAGGCGATCTCCATCATGCGGTTCCGGTCGGTCGGCCGGAAGTCCGCGACCAGATGCGCTCCGGCGCGCGCAGCCTGGTCGGTGAGCCAGTTGATGATCGCCGCCCCGGCGCCGAACGAGACCACCCGGCACGAGGTCGCCAACAGCTTCAGATGCCAGGCGCCCGGGTGGGTCGCCGGCAGCATCACGCCGATCGCGCCGTGCGGCCCGAAGCGGTCGGTCAACGAGGCGACCAGGACCTCGTGGTGGGGGTCGGCGATCAGCCCGCGCAGCGCGGCGTCGGAGTAGTGCACCCCGGTGGCGTTCATCTGGCTGCTGCGCAGCGTCAGCTCCTCGACCCGGAGCAGTTGCTCGTCGGTCGCCCGCTCGATCCGCATCCGCAGGTCGAGCGAGCGCAGGAACTCCTCCGTCGGGCGGGTGAACGAGGACTGTTCCTCCTCCCGTTCGAAGCCGGCCTGGTACATCTGGCGGCGCCGCGGCGAGGGAGTCGACGAGGTTGTCGATCCCGATGAGGTCGGCGGTGCGCAGCGGGCCGGTGGGATGGCCGAGGCAGCCCTCCATCATGAGCAGGTCCACCACGGCGTCGACGGTGGTGTCGGCCGTCTGCGGGCCCCGGCTGACCTCGACCATTCTGATCAGATACGAGGGGTTCATGAAGTGGGTGCCGGCCAGGTCTTCGGGCCGCGCGGTCCAGCCGGCCATCTCCGCGATGGGGATGCCGGAGGTGTTGGAGATCAGCGGGGTGCCGGGCCGTACCGCGGCCGAGAGCTCGGCGAACACCTTCGCCTTGATGTCGGCCGACTCGGTGACCGCCTCGATGACCGCGGTCGCCTCCGCGACCTCCGGGAGCGCCACGGTGCAGGTCAGCTCCCCCTGCTCCCGGTCCGTCGGCAGCGCGCCCATCAGCTGGGCGTGGCGCAGCTGCTGATGGATCCGGGCGCGCGCGGTCTCCAGTGTCCCGTCGATGTTCGGTCGGATTGGTCGTATGACTCAGAAACTCCGTTCCTGATGGGGGGCACAGTCGGCTCGCTCAGAACCGGACCGGCAGCTTGGCCGGCCCGCGCAGGCTGATCCGGTCGTTCCACTCGACCTCGCCGTACAGCCGCAGCCCGGGGAAGCGCCGCACCAGCTCACCGATGGCGATCTTGGCTTCGAGGCGGGCCAGCGCGGCGCCGAGGCAGAAGTGGATGCCGCTGCCGAAGGAGAGGTGACGGCGCGCGTTCTGCCGGTCCAGTTTCAGCTCTTCCGCGTCCGGTCCGAAGAACGCCTCGTCCCGGTTGGCCGCTGCCAGGTTGGCGAGGACGAACGACCGGGCGGGGATCACACGCCCGCCGACCTCGTAGGGTTCGAGCGTCACGCGCCTGCTGATGGCCACCGCCGAGTCGTAGCGCAGCATCTCCTCGACGGCGTTCTCCTCCAGGTCCGGCCTGGTGCGCAGGAGTTCGAGCTGGTCCGGGTTGCGCAGCAGGGCGACGGTGCCGTTGGAGATCAGGTTCACGGTGGTCTCATGACCGGCGACATAGAGCAGTGTGACCTGGGCGACGAGCTCGTCGTTGCTGAGCACGTCCCCGTCCTCCTCCGCGGCGAGGAGCGCGGTGAGCAGGTCGTCGGCGGGGTTGCGCCGCTTCCAGGCGACCGCCTCGCCGACCAGGGCCGCCAGCTCCACATCGGCATCCTTGACGGCGCGCAGCACCTCCGGTCCGGTGACGGGTTCGACGGAGCGCATCAGAGTGTCGGTGAGTGCGCGCAGCCGGTCGTTGTCGGTCGGCGGCATCCCGAGCATTTGCGAGATCACGGTGAACGGCAGCGGGAACGCGAGCGAGGGGACCAGGTCGCCGCCTCCCTCGCAGGCGAGTTCGTCGAGCGCTTCGCCGACGAGGTCGCGGATCAGCGGCTCCATGCCCCCGATCGCGCGCGGGGTGAACACCTTGGAGACCAGCTTGCGCAGCCGGGTGTGGCCGGGTGGATCGCGGTCCAGCATGGCGAGCCCCTTCAGCCGTGGCTCGATCGGCACATCCGCCCACTCATAGGTCTTGCGGAACGGGCCGGGGCCGACCTGGCCCTGCTCGACCGACATCCCCGAGCGCAGCAGGGCGTGCACATCGTCGTAGCGGCTGAGCATCCAGAAGCCGAGCGGGTGTTCATGGACCGGCACAGCCTTACGCAACTCGGCGTAGTGCGGGTACGGGTCGTTCTTGAATGCCGGCGTGAACGGGTTGAACACGACGGACTCGTCCGGCGACACGGCGGTCATGGGGATCTCCTGGCTGGGTGAAGCTGGGTGGAAGGGGCTGTGGCATCAGGGCGTGGTGCGTCCGATGGCCATCCGCTCCAGCTGCTCCAGCCGCTCGGTGATGTGGGTGGCCGCGCCCTCCATCAGGGTGTCGGCGATGGCCTCGACCGTGCGGGCCCGCCAGGGGTGCAGTGCGGTGCCGGCGACGGCCTGGTTGAACGCGCCCATCGCCGGCCCGCAGTGGACCAGATAGTCGACCTTGGACTGCTGATCGCCCGTCACCGCGAGCCGCAGGCCCCGCGTGAAGTAGCCGCGGAACACCTCGGCCAGCGCCCCCTTCGGATCCGTGTCCGCCACCGCCGCCGGGGAGCGCTCACCGTGCAGATATCGGTCGAGCACCTGGGCCTTGGTGTCGTCGTCGAGTTGAGCGAGGGAGTCGTGCCGCCGCCAGAGTTCGTACAGCCGGGCGGCCCGGGCGGGGAAGAAGAGCCCGCGCTTGAGGTAGCGCGCCTGCACCCCGGCCTCGAACAGGTCGCCCCACGGGGCGTTGTCCACCTCGTGCTCCCGCGCCTCCTGGAGGATGTCCTTCACCCGGTCGCTGGTGGCCGCCTCCACGGAGCACTGGTTGACCGAGCCGGTGAGTACGAAGTCGGCCCCCATCAGGAAGGCCGCCGCGGCCGCCGCGGGGGTGCCGATGCCACCCGCGCAGCCCACGTGCACCCGGTGGCCGGGCAGGGCCGCCTCGTCGCGCAGCCGGAGCACCGCCGGCAGCAGGGACAGCAGATCCGCCGTGCTGGTCAGCCAGCCGCCGTCCGCCTCGACGCAGAGGTCGTCCGCCATCGGCCGGCCCGCCGCGGCGCCGGCCTCCTGCTCGGTGACCGCTCCCGCCTCCACGAGCCGGCGCACCAGTGGTTGCGGGGGCGGGGCGAGGAACTGGGCGGCGAGGTCGGCCCTGGACACCTTCGCCACGATCCGGCCGCCTTTGAGCCGGAAGCGGACCAGCTCCTCGGTGATCAAGGGGTATCCGGACGCCTCGACCAGGTCGGCGCCGTGCCGCAGCAGCAGATCGACCAGCGCGCCCTCCTGCTCCGGCGCCCTGTGCTGGTAGAGCAGATTGACCCCGTACGCCCCGCCGGGGCCCAGTTCGTCGACCACCGCGCGCAGTTCGCGCTCGACCTCGTCGAGGGTGAGGCCACCGGTGCCGAGGAAGCCCAGCAGGCCCGCCTTCGCGGCGGAGCGGAGCAGCTGCCTGCCGGACACGCCGCCGTACATCGACCCCACCAGATAGGCGCGCCGAAGCCCGTACCGCTCCCGGAAGCCGGCCGCGCCGAGCGCGTCGGCGGCGATCGCCGGGGCTTGGTGCACCGGGGCCCGGTGCGCCGGTGAGGTGTCCGCGGCCGGCGGGGCACCGGCCGCGGACGAGGCCGCGCCGTCCGACAGCGGGGCGGCCATCGGGAGCGGTTCGGCGGCGGCCCTGATACGGGTGATCAGCTTGGTCAGCACCTGACCGGGTCCGAGCTCGACGAACTCGAAGTCGCCCTGGCCCATCAGTCTGCGCACCGTGTCGGTCCAGCGCACCGGCGAGGTGATCTGTGCCGTCAGCCGCTCGCCCAGCGAGTCGGCGGTGTACGGCATGGCGTCGACGTTGGCGAGCACCGGGATCGTCGGCGGGTGCAGGGTGAACCCGTCGAGGAAGCGGCCGAATGCCTCGGCGGCCGGCCGCATATAGCGGGAGTGCAGGGGTGCGCTGACGTTGAGCCGTACGGTGCGGGCGCCGGCGGCCTCGAAGGCGGAACAGGCCGTGTCGATCTGCTCGGCGGGGCCGGAGAGGACGAACTGGTCCATGGCGTTGTAGTTGGCCAGGTCCAGGCCGTCGAGACCGGCGCCGTCGAGGACGCCGGTGACGGTCGCCTCGTCGACCCCGACCACGGCGGCCATCGAGCCACCGTCGGCGGCGGCCATCAGCTCACCGCGCCGCTGCACCAGCCGCAGCCCGGTCTCGAAGTCGAAGACCCCGGCGGCGAACAGCGCGGCGTACTCGCCGAGGCTGTGCCCGATCAGACAGTCCGGCGGCGTCGGGTCCTCTTCGATGCGCGCGAGGTAGGACAGCGCGCCGACCGTGTAGAGCGCGGGCTGGGTGAACTCCGTACGGCCGAGTTGGCGCTGCGGGTCCTTGAGGCACAGCTCCTCGATCGAGTAGCCGAGCACGCGGTCGGCGATCGCGGTCTCCTCGGGGAACCGCTCGAACAGGCCCTTGCCCATCAGCCGCCGCTGCGACCCCTGTCCCGGGAAACCGTAGACCTTCATTCCGTGCACCTTCCTCGACGGCCGCGTCGGTGCCGCGCGCAGCCGGACCTCTTCCAGCAGATCGGTGTCCTTGCCGAACGGGTTGAGCAGCGGCAGTGATTCGGAGCGCGTCCCCTCGGGGAGGTGGAAGCGCACGAAATTGTGCAGGCTGCTCGACGGCCCGAGGTCGAGATAGCGGAACTCGCCCCGCTCCCGCAGCGCCGCCATGGCGAGCCCGAACTCGATCGGCTGCCGGGCGACCTGCCAGAAGTGTTCCGCGCCCGGCCGCTCCACCAGCCCGCCGTCCACACAGGAGATCCAGGGGATCCGGGGCGGTGTGAGCGTCACCCCTGTGAAGTTGTCCCGGCATCCGTCGAGCACGTCGTCGACCAGCTGGGAGTGGAAGGCGTACTCGACCGGCAGGCGAATGTACGGCACATCGGCGGCCAGCAGCGCGGCCTCCGCTCGGGCCAGCACCTCCTCCGCGCCCGAGACCACGAAGTTGCCCGGATAGTTATGGGCGGCGATCTCGCATGCGCGCAGCGCGGGCACCCGGTCCAGCACCTCGAGCTCGGCGAGCACCGCGAGCATGCCACCGGGCGGGCTGCCGCGCAGGGCGGCGGCCTGCCGGGTCAGCAGCCGCAGACAGTCGGCCGGGTCGAGGCTGCCCGCGACGACGGCCGCCGCGTACTCGCCGAGGCTGACGCCGAGGACGTAGTCCGGTGTGATCCCCAGCGCCGACAGGGTGTCCGCCAGCGCGAGTTCCAGCATGACGATCGTCGGGTGGGTGATCCGGGTGTCGATGAGTGGTTCGCTCTTGGACTTCCCCGGATCGTGGATCCGCGCGAGCAACGACTCGCCGAGTTCCTCGGCCACCACGGCGTCGTAGCGGAGCAGCGCCGTGCGGAACACCTCGTTGTGGTCGAAGAGCTCCTTGCCCATCTGGTAGTACTGCGAGCCCTGACCCGGGAACATGAAGACGACGGGCAGGGATCCCCCGCCACCGTCACCGGGGCTCTGCCGCTCAGCCCGTGGCAGCACGCTGGACCTCCTGTCGTGGTTCCCAGACAGCGCCGGCCGCCAGGAACCGGTCGATCACCGTCAGCATCGGGCCCGTCATGGCGGTGGTCACCAACGCCATCACCATCAGGGAGAGATACAGGGCGGGGCTGATCACCCCGGCGTTGAATCCGGCCTGCAGCAGAACGATCTCGGTGAGCCCCCGGGTGTTCAGCAGAGCGCCCAGGCGCAGCGCCTCCGTACGCCCCTCACCACCCCGGCGCGCGAAGACATACGTGCCGCCGATCTTGGCGAGCGCGGCGAGGGCCGTGGCCACGATCGCCACGAGCCACGGCATACCGGTGGCTCCCTTCCACACCTTGAGACCGGTGGTGACGAAGAGGACCGGCACCAGCCACAGGCCCAGGGTGGACACCCAGCGGACCGGCGCGTCCCAGTGCGCCGAGCCGGTCGGGATCATCAGCCCCACCACGAAGGCACCGAAGATCGCGGTGAGCCCCCAGGACTCCGCCACCGCGGCGACACCGAGCGCGCCCCCGCCCAGCAGCACGGTCACCACCCATGGCAGCCGCGCGCAGAACCGCTCGGCCGCGGGGAGCAACAGCAGCCGGCGGACGAGCGCGGTCGCCGCCAGACCAAGTACCAGGACGACGCCCGCGGTCGCGATGCCCTTCGCGCCACCGCCCTTGGCGAGGCCGAGCACCACCGCGAGCGCCAGCCACGCCAGCGCGTCGATGATCACTGCCGAGGTGAGTGCGAGCCCGCCGACGCGGGTGGTGGTCAGGCCGCGGTCGGCGAGGATCCTGGCGAGCACGGGCACGGCCGAGACCGTCATCGCGATCGCCAGCATCAGCACAAACGCGGGGGTGGGTGCGTCCCCGCGGAACTCGGGACGGTCGTACCACAGAAGCCAGCCGGCGAACGCCAGACCGGCCACCACGGACGGCACCAGGCTGCCCATGGTCGTCCAGGCGATCGCCCGGTCCTTCAGCCGCGAACCGTCGAGGCGCAACTCGTGGGCGACACCGATCAGGAAGAACACCACCCCCGCATGCCCGGTCTGGCGCAGCACCTCGAGTACGGGCCCCGGCAGCAGGACCGACTCGGCATGTGGCCAGACCAACCCGAGCAGGGCGGGCCCCAGCAGCATGCCCACCGCGATCTCGCCGACGACCGGGGGCTGCCGGAGCGCGCGCGCCGTCAACCGGCCCAGATAGCCGACCAGCAGCACGACGGCGACGGCCGCGAGCGCGTGGCCGGCCACCAGGAACATATGAAGCGTGATCATGCGGGCCTCGTTTCTGCCGCGCCGGCGGTATCCCCCGGCTGGTAGCTGTCCCAGAACAGACCGGCACCGGTTCCGGCGGACGCGGGGGCGGCCTCGGTCGCCCCAGCCCCACCGGTCCCCTGGGTCCCCTGGGTCCCCTGGGTCCCCCGGATGACGATCCTTCGGTTCAGTGCGGGTTCCGGCAGCGGTGCCCGGGTGCCGTCCGGGGCGCCCGCGGGTGCCGGGGCGATCAGCAGATGCGCGTTGGTGCCTCCGTCGGCGAAGCAGTTGAGCGCGGCGACCTCGGACGAGCTCGGCCACGAGCGGGGTTCCCGGGGGAAGTACAGCGACGAGGCGGCCAGGTCGAAGTGGGCCGGTGGCTCCTGCCCCGACCGGAACGGCACCTGCTCCCGGTGGTGCAGCATCAGCACCACCTTGATGAAGGCCGCGATCCCCTCGGCGGCCAGCGGATGGCCGATGTTCGGCTTGATCGAGCCGAGCGCCATCCTCCCGGGCCGGCCGGTGCCATAGACCTGCTCGACCGCCTTGAGTTCGAGCAGATCGGTGACGGTGGATCCGGAGCCGTTTGCCTCCACCCAGCCGATGTCCTCCGGCCGGTGGCCGGCGCGGTCCAGCGCCTCCTTCATGACCTCGGTCTGCGCCTGAAGGTTCGGCGTGGCCGGTCCCGCGGTCCGCCCGTCGTTGTTGATTGCGATGCCCTTGAGCACCGCCAGCACCCGGTCCCCGTCGGCCCGGGCGCGGTCCAGGGACTTGAGTACGACGACGCCGACCCCCTCGCCGAGCACCAGACCGGCCGCCCTGCGGTCGAACATATGGAACTCCGCCCCCGGGTTGAGCAGTCCGCGCCGGCCGAACACCTGGTGTGCCCGGTCGTCCGCGAGCAGGCTCACCCCGGCGACCACGGCCGAATCGATGTCTCCCGCGCGCAGCGCCTGGGTGGCCATGTCCATCGCCACCAGGGCGGAGGAGCAGGCGGTGTCGATGACCAGGCTCGGGCCCCGGAAGTCGAAGAACTGGGAGAGGTTGGCGGCGAGGTAGTTCTGGCCGGTGACCACGACCGGGTTCTTCGCCCGCTCCAGCCGCTCGGCGTCCGGCATATGGCCGCCCCGGCCACCGACGTACACACCGATCCGGCGGCCCTTGAGCTCGGCGGGCCGGTACCCGGCGTGGTGTACGGCCCTGTTCACCTCGTCCAGCAGCAGCAGCGCCTGCGGGTCCATGGCCGCGACGTCCGCCTCGGACAGCAGGAAGGACTCCGGATCGAAGCGCAGCTCGTCGGGGAGAAGTCCCGCGTGGTAGTCCATCGGCCGGCCGAAGCGCTGCTCGGGGATGGGGCGCAGCGCGGAGCGTCCCTGCCGCAGCAGCTGCCAGTACTCGGTGGCGGACGCGGCCTCGGGGAAGGTGCAGGACAGCCCGATCACCGCGATGTCCGCGGTGGTCCGGGCCGGCTCCGCGGCGCGCTGCGCCGTGACCGGAGCGGCAGCGACGGTACCGACGGCGGCCGGCGCCGCCTCACCCCAGGTGAACGCCGGTGTGTCGGCCGGATCCTCGCCGAAGGCGGTGGCCAGCTCCTGCGGATGCTCCTCGGCCAGGTAGGCCGCGAACTCATCGGCGCTGGGGTACTCGTACAGCGCCGTCGGGTCGATCGACACATCGAGTTGTTTGCCGAGGGTCTGCATGAGCTGCGAGACCAGGATCGATTCGATGCCGTAGTCCTGCAGCGGCACCTCCCCGGAGAGCCGGGCCCGGTCGAACCGCAGTTCCGTCGCGACCTGGTCGAGCAGCCATGAGGCCACCGCGTCGACCGCTTTTCGGAGCCCGTCAGGCGGCGTCGCAGCCGCTGTCGGCGGGGCGGGTGCGATGGCGTCCGGATCCGGGCGGCGGTCCGGGTCCGGGCTCAGCCGACGGTCGGTCAGCCGCTCCGGACGCCAGTCGGCGCCCGGCCGTACCACCGCGGGCAGGACCACGCGCGCACCGCAGGCGAGCGCCCGCTCCAGCAGTTCGAGTCCCTGCTCGTCCGTCAGCGCGGCCAGCCCGGAGGCCTGGTAGGCGGCGCTGCGCGCCTGTCCCATGCCGGTGTCCTTCCAGCTCGGCCATTGCACGCTGACCAGCGGCAGGCCGTACGGGCGTGCCTCGGCGACCGCGTCCAGGTAGGCGTTCGCCATCGCGTAGTCGCTCTGTCCGACCGCGAGCGCGGGTACGACGGCGGAGACCGAGGAGTAGAGCACGAACAGGGCCGGCGGCTCGTCGCGGAAACACTCCACGAGCGTGTCGAGGCCGAAGATCTTCGGGCCGATCACCCGCTCGATCCCGCTCCATGGCTTACGTACGAAGGCGGGGTTCTCGGCGTCGCTGAAGCCCGCGCTGTGGATCACTCCGCCGATCGGGCCGAGCTGGGACTTGGCCTCGGCCAGCGCCGCGGCGGTGGCCGCCTTGTCGTCCAGCGCCACGCTGAGCACCAGCAACTCCACGCCCTGATCGGCCAGTTCGGCGAGGGGGCGCAGCTTGCGGCCGAGCGTGGTGTCCGCCGCGATCTGGGCGGCCCATTCGGCCCGTGGCGGCAGCGCCTCGCGACCGGTGAGCACCAGCTTGCGCACACCGTGGCGGGCGACGAAGTGCCGGGCGGTCAACAGGCCGACACCACGGGTGCCGCCGGTCACCCAGAGCGCGTGGCCCTCCGGGAACCGCAGCTCGTGCCGCGGGCCGGTGGCCAGTTCGGCCAGCCGGGCCTGGTGGCGTACGCCGTCGCGGTAGCCGATCCGGCCGGGCGAGTCACCGGTCTGGAGCTCATCGGCGACCCACCGGCACAGCTGCTCGTCCGTGGCGTCGCCCATCTCCACCTGCCGGGAGCACACATGGCGGTACTCGCTCTGCAGCATCCGGTACAGCCCGGCCCGCGCCGCGCCGCCTCGTCCGGCCGCCGTGCCCCGGGAGACGAGGAGCGCGGTGAGCTCGCGCTGATTCCTGTCCACCGCGCGCTGCAGCCAGCTCACCCAGGTGGTCAGCCGGGAGTGGTCGGCGGGCTCGCCCGGATCCGCGCAGCCGGCCAGGTCGACCACCGCGTCGAAGCGGTCGCCTCGGGTGTTTGCGGCGAGCTGTTCGGGGGTGAGTACTTCCGCACCCGGCAGGGTGGCGGCGAGCCGGGTGGCCAGCCCCTCGGTCCCCGGCGCCACCAGGACGGCGGTCCGGCCGGGCAGCGGGGTGTTCAGTGTCAACTCGGCGGGCTCCCACTGCGTGGTCAGCAGCAGCCCGTCGGCACCGGTCGGGGCGGCCGGCTCGGCGTCCGCGGCCGCCAGCCAGACCCGCTCGCCGTCGAAGGGATAGCCGGGCAGCGACACCCGGCGGCACCGCGCTCCCTGGTGCAGGGCCTGCCAGTCGACCTGCCGGCCGGACGTCCAGGCCTCGGCGTACGCGGCGGGATCGGCGGGCAGCGGCCCGGCGGCCGGGGCCTTGCGCGGATCGACGACGCCGGTCCAGCTGTCGGCCGGTGCGGCACCGGCGACGAACTCGTCCAGGCTCCGGATCAGTTCCGGCAGGTCCGTGAACCGGATGGCGAGGCGGTGTGCCATCGCCTCACGGCCGGTCTGGAGCGTCCAGGCGAGGTCGCGCGGCGCGCATGCGGCGTCCCGCAGATGCGTCGCAAGGCGGCGGGCCTGCGCCACCAGCCGGTCGGCTTCGCGGGCGGAGACCACGGCCAGCTGCGGGCCCGCCGGGGCGGTGGCCGGCTCCGGCTCGCCGAGGTATTCCTGCAGGATGACATGGGCGTTGGTGCCGCCGGCGCCGAACGAGCTCACGCCCGCGGCCCTCGGCCGCACCGTGCCGTCCGCCAGCGTATGCCGCGGCCACGGCGCCACCTCGTGCTGAACCTCGAACGGGGTGGCCGCGAAGTCGATGTTCGGGTTGATCTCGGCGGAGTGCAGCGAGGGGGCCAGCTCGCCATGGCGCAGCTGCAGCAGCACCTTGGTGACCGCCGCGATACCGGCCGCCGACTCGGCGTGTCCGATGTTGGACTTCACCGAACCGATCGGCAGCCGCTCCGGCATGTCGCCCCGGAACGCCTGCATCATGCCGGCGATCTCCACCGGGTCGCCGAGCGAGGTGCCGGTGCCATGCGCCTCCACATAGCTCAGATCCGCGGGCCGCATGCCCGCGCGGTCGAGCGCGGCGCGCACCAGATCGCCCTGCGCCTTGGGGTTCGGCACATTGAACCCGCGCCCCGTGCCGCCGTGGTTGACCGCCGACCCCTTGACCACGGCCAGGATCCGGTCCCCGTCGGCCACCGCCGCGTCGAGGCGCTTGAGCAGCACCGCCCCGGAGCCCTCCGACGGGACGTATCCGGTGCCACCGGCCCCGAAGCTGCGGCACCGGCCGTCCTCGGAGAGGAAGCCACGCCATGCGAGCTGCAGATACTTCGCGGGATGGCTGGTGATGTTGACACCGCCGGCCACCGCGACCTCGCAGTCGCCGTTACGGATCGCCAGACACGCCTGGTGGATCGACACCAGCGCGGAAGAACACATCGTGTCGAGGCCGACGCTGGGCCCGGAGAAGTCGAAGAAGTACGACACCCGGTTGGCCACCGAGGCGAACGACGAGTGCGGCGGCAGCCCTTCGCCGCGCAGCGCCTCCTGCACCCCGTACAGCTGGTACTGGCCGTACATCATGCCCACGAACACACCCGTGCGGGTGGCGCGCAGCTGCTCACGGGTGTAGCCCGCGTCCTCCATCAGATGCCATACGGTCTCCAGGAACACCCGCTCCTGGGGGTCGGTGTGCTCGGCCTCGATCTGCGACATCCGGAAGAACAGCGGGTCGAAGCGGTCGGCGCCGCGGATGAACCCTCCCCACTTGCCGTACGTCTTGCCGAACGCCGACTTGTCGGGGTCGTAGAAGCGGCTGTTGTCCCACCGTTCGCGGGGGATCTCCTCGATGCTGTCCCGGCCCGCCCGGAGGTTGCGCCAGAACTCGTCGACGTCGTCGGCCTCCGGGTAACGGCCCGCGACGCCGATGATGGCGATGTCGTCGCTGACGGCAGCGGGCCGCGGCCGCACCGGGGCGGCCTCTTCGGCGACGGCTTCCGCTTGGGCGAACGCGCCGGGGTGCGCGGCGGTCAGGTGGTCCGCCAGCTCACGGACGGTCAGATACTCGAACAGCAGGGTCTTCGACAGCGGGCCGAGGCGGTCCTCGAGCTTGCGGGTCACGCCCAGCGTGATCAGCGAGTCCACGCCGTAGCTGTCGAACGGCTCGGTGGGGATGACCTCGGACTCGGGAAGCTTCAGCTCCTCCGCCATGATCCCGATCAGCCACTGCTCCGCCGCGGCCTGGGAGCCCGTGGAGTCCGCGGCCCCGGAGTCTTCGGCGACCGCCTTCGGCCGGGGTGTTTCAGTGGCGGGCGTGGCCGGTGTCCAGGCCGGTTCTTCGTTGAGGGCGGTCAGGATACGGTCGGGGTCGCCGGGCGCGAGCAGCACCCGCGCCGCGGAGCCGGCCAGGGCGCGCTCGAGCGCTTCCATGGCGGGGCCGGTGCGCACCACGCGCATGCCCGTCTCCCGCGTCATGCGCCGCAGGTCGGCCGCCTCCACCCGCATCCCGCCGTCGGCCCAGACCGGCCAGGCCGCGGCCAGGGTGCGCCCGTGCCGCAGCCCCTGCCGTCGCTGCTCCTCCCGGCGCTCCGCGAAGTGGTCGAGGAACGCGTTGGCGAAGGCGTAGTCGGTCTGGCCCACGTTGCCGAAGGCCGCCGCCGCGGACGAGAAAGTGACGAAGTAGTCCAGCGTGTCGTCCCGCGTGGCCTCGTCCAGCCACACCGTGCCCTGGACCTTGGCGGCCAGCACCGCGTCCACGTCGGCCCGGTCCTTGCCGTGCAGCAGGCCGTCCCTGAGCACCCCGGCGAGGTGCAGCACACCGCTGATCGCGCCGTGCGACCGGCGCACCTCGGCGATCAGCGCACGCACCGAAGCGGCGTCCGCGACATCGGCTCGCACCGTATGCGCCCCGATGGCCTCGATCCGCGCCAGCGCCGCCGGATCCGGAGCGCCGCGGGAGACGAGCACGATCGCGCCCGCGCTCGCCCGGGCCAAATGCTCGGCGAGCAGCAGGCCGAGTCCGCCGGTGCCGCCGGTGATCACATGGGCGCCCGAGCCCGTGAACGGTGCCGCGCCGCCGGCCGGCAGGCTCAGCCGGCGCCAGGCCGCGCGGGTTCGTCCGCTCCCGTCGATCCGTACGTCCGGCTCGCTCTCCGCGCGGAGCTCGGACACCACCGCTTCGGGCAGGGAACCGGCGGCCACGGCGAGGACGCCGAAGCCGATCGACGGGTGTTCCCGCCGGACACTGCGGCCGAACGCCGCCATCGCGGGGTGAGCGGGCGAGGTGGCGGGCTCACGGTGGACGTAGAGGTAGCGCAGCGCGCCTCGGCGTTCCCGCTGCCATGTCTGCAGCAACGTCAGCGCCCGGTGGAAGTCGTGCTCCGCGGCCGCGTGTTCATCGGCGAGGTGCACCACGTGGTACGGGCCGGTGGCCGCGTCGAGGGCGAGGGAGGCGTCCGGCTCGATGCGGCGGACGGTGGCGCCCGCCGCGCTCAGCGCGTCGCACACCTCCCGCCCCTGCCCCTGGGCGTCGGCTCCGAGCACCAGCACGGTGCCCGCCAGTTCCCGCCGGGCGGGCGTGGCCGGCTGGCGGACCGGTTCGAAGGCGAGGACCGCGTCCCCGGCCGGTACGGCCCGCAGCGTGAACCCGTCGATCGCGGCGACCACCGCGCCGGCCTCGTCGAGCAGCATCACGTCGAAGCGGAGCGGCCCGGCGGCGGGGGTCGCATAGGCGTGGAGCCGCTGCGGCAGCGCGTCGTAGATCCTTACCGATTCCACCGAGAACGGCATATACGGCACCGCGCTGGTCAGGTCGTCCGCGCCGGGCGCGAGCCGGGCCGCCGTCTGCAGCGCGGCGTCGAACAGCGACGGGTGGAAGGCGTACTCGCCCGCGTCCGCGGACCGCGCCGCGGGCAGCCGCAGCCTGGCCAGCACCTCGCGCTCGCCGATGGCGAGTTCCTCGATCACCTGGAAGCTCGGACCGTAGGCGAAGCCCAGCCGCGAGAACATCGCGTAGCACTCGGCGCCGGAGTGGACGGTCGCGCAGCGCGAGCGCACCCGCGCCGGGTCGACCGGGTCCGGACGCCGTCCGGCGCCCCCGGCGACCAGGGCGCCGCGGGCATGTGTCGCGCCGCCGTCCGACCTTACCTCGAACGAGGAGCCGTCGAGCCGGACGGTCAGCCGGTGCTCGGCGGTGCCGTCGGGCAGCCGCACCGGGGCGGCCCAGGCCAGGCCGTCGACGCGGCGCACCGGCTCGCCGGTGGCGAGTTCGCCGGCCAGCCGGGCCATCTCCAGATACGCCACGCCGGCCAGCACCCGTTCGCCGCCGACGATGTGGTCGCGGAGGAAGAACTCCTCCCCGGTCAGTGTCTTGGCGTAGGTGTGCCGGTCGGTGGTGGCGTCCAGCAGCGTCGGGTGCAGCCGGGCGGCGGGCTCCGATGCGAACCAGTGGCGGGTGCGGGCGAACGGGTAGCTGGGAAGGTGCACCCGGCGGCGGTTGGCGCCGCGGTGCAGCGCCGACCAGTCGACGTCGGCGCCCGCCAGCCAGTCGGCCGCGAGGGCGGTCAGGTCGCGAGTGGTGTCGGCCGCGCGCGGGGTGACGTCCCGTCCGACCGTTCCCGTACGCACCGCCGACGGCCGGTCGGCGAGGTGAGCGATGAGCTCGGCCCGCAGGGCGGCGGTGCCGTCGGTCACCACCGTGAGCCGGTGCGCCATCGGCTCACGGCCGGTCTGCAGGGTGTACGCGAGGTCTCCCGGCGCGATGTCGCGGTTCTTGAGGTGGTCGACGAGCCGCCTCTCGACGTCCCGCAGCGCCTCCGGCGTCCGGGCCGAGAGCGTGAACAGGTACTCGGCCTCATCCAGGTGTTCGTCCTGGTCACCGAATTCCCGCATATCCGGTTCCTCCATCACGACGTGCGCATTGGTCCCGCCGAAGCCGAACGAGCTGACCCCGGCGCGCCGCGGCAGTTCGCGCCCGTCGGCGTGCCGCGGCCGGGGCCAGGGCCGGGTGGTGGCGGCGATCTCGAACGGGCCGCCGTCCAGCTCCAGATACGGGTTGGGCGCCCGCAGGTGCAGGTTGGCGGGGATGGTGCCGTGCCGCATGGCGAGCACGACCTTGAGCAGTCCGGCGATACCGGCGGCGGCCTCGAGGTGGCCGATGTTGGTTTTCACCGATCCGATGGCACACCCGGGTCCCGAAGCGGGGCCGTCTGCCGCGCGGAGCCTGCGGAAGGCGGTGCTCAGCCCGGAGGTCTCGATCGGGTCGCCCAGGGCCGTGCCGGTGCCGTGCGCCTCGATATAGCCGATGGTCTCCACCGGCACATCGGCGTCCCGGTAGGCCTCGACCAGCAGATCGGCCTGGGCGTCCGGGTTGGGCGCCGTCAGCGATGTGGTGCGCCCGCCGTGGTTGGCCGCGGTCGCCTTGATCACCGCGTGCCGGGCGTCGCCGTCGCTCCGCGCCCGGCCGTCGGGCTTGAGCAGGACGACACCGGCGCCCTCGCCCCGGACATAGCCGTCGGCGCGGCTGTCGAAGGTCTTGCAGTGTCCGTCGGCGCTGAGCATTTCGCCCTTGCTCAGCACCTCGTACACCGACGGCATGAGCATCACATTGACCCCGCCGGCGATGGCCAGATCGCAGGTGCCGTCGCGCAGCGCGGCGCAGGCCTGGTGCAGGGCGACGAGCGAGCTCGAGCAGGCCGTGTCGATGACCATGCTGGGGCCGCGCAGATCCAGCAGGTAGGAGACCCGGTTGGCGATGATCGACGCTGCTGAGCCGGTCGCGGTGTGGCCCTGTGGCCCGTGCCCGGCGGCCCGTTGCAGCTCCAGATACTCGGTGTTGGCTACGCCGATGAACACCCCGACCCGCCGTCCGGCCAGGTCGGACGGGCGGTAGCCGGCGTCCTCGACGGCCGACCAGACGACTTCCAGCAGCAGCCGCTGCTGCGGGTCCATCAGCTCGGCCTCCCGCGGCGAGATGCCGAAGAAGGCGGCGTCGAAGCGGTCCACGTCGGGCACGAACCCGCCCCAGCGGGAGTTCGGCTGCTGCCGCCAGTCCCAGCGGTCCCCCGGCACCTCCCCCACCAGGTCGTCCTCGGCGACCAGGTGGTCCCAGAACTCCTCGAGGTCGGCAGATCCCGGCAGTCGTCCGCCCATGCCGATCACCGCGATGTCATCGCGGTGCGCCGGGGATTCGGCCGGTGCCACAGCGGAGGCGGCGGCGGGCGCCGGTGCCGCGTCGCCGAATCGCGCGGCCAGCCGCGCCGCGTGTTCCTGCCACAGGTGTTCGGCCAGCGAGGACAGCGTGCCCTTGCGGTAGAAGAGCGTCGGGTAGACCTCGATCCCGTACGCCTTGCGGAGCTCGACGCTGAGGGTCGTGAAGTTCACCGAGTTCATGCCGACCTCGCCGAGGGGGTCGTGCGCACCGATGTCCTCCGGGCGCGCCCCGGTCAGGCGGCCGACCATCGCGGCCAGCTCGCCCCGCAGCGCCCCGACGGGCCCGGTGGCCG
>NZ_JBSFMM010000082.1:0-45818 GCF_053599555.1 Streptomyces sp. NPDC000941 | reverse complement strand
CCGCATGACCCCCTGGGTCATGCGGCCGCCGGCTGTCATCCGAGGTCTCTCCGCTGACGAACGGCCAGTTCCCGGCTTGGACCGTAGGGGTGGCGCCCTCGAGATACGGCCGAGATGTGCGGGCCGCACAATGAGCGCACCCCCGGGGCGTCACGTACACACCCGTAGGGACCACTCGAGGCTACGTCCAGGGAACAGGGAATGAGGCAGATCGCGTCATGCGCATTGCACTGAGCCAGATCGTCAGCGGCCCGCGCCCGGAGCGGAACCTTGCCGTCCTTCGGGAGCAGGCACACCGTGCCGCGGCGGCCGACGCCCGCTTGATCGTCTTCCCCGAGGCCGCCATGGCGTGCTTCGGCACCCCGCTGCGGCCGCTCGCCGAGCCGCTGGACGGGCCGTGGGCCACCGAGGTGCGGCAGATCGCCAAGGACACGGGTCTGGTGGTCGTGGCGGGGATGTTCACCCCGGCGCGCGATGGCCGGGTGGCCAACACCCTGCTGGTCACCGGTCCCGGGGTGGAGACCTCGTACGACAAGATCCATCTGTATGACGCCTTCGGTTACGCGGAGTCCGATTCCGTCGCGCCCGGTTCCAGGGTGGTGACCTTCGACCTCCAGGGCCTCCGGATCGGCCTGGCCACCTGCTACGACGTGCGCTTCCCCGAGTTGTTCCGGGCCCATGCCGACGCCGGCGCACATCTCTCCCTGCTGCCCGCTTCCTGGGGCGCGGGGCCCGGTAAGCGTGAGCAGTGGGAGCTGCTGATCCGGGCGCGGGCGCTGGACGCCACCGTCTGGCTGGCCGCCGTGGGCCAGGCCGACCCCGCGGCCACCGGCGCCCTGGAGACCGACGCGGCCGATCCGATGACCCCCACCGGCATCGGCCACAGCGCCGTGGTCGGCCCCGACGGGACCGTACGGCAGCGGCTGGGGGCGACGCCGGGGCTGCTGGTGGCGGAGATCGGCAGCGACGAGGTGACGGCTGTCCGGCGCAAGGTGTCCGTCCTGGCCAACCGGAGGCTCGGCCGAAACGCATGACGTCCGGAACGTATGCCGTCCGGAACATATGACGTACGGGCTGCCCGTACGGCGCTCACGGCGCACACTGGAAGCGCGCGCCGGGCGCGCGGGTGACGGGTGTCCGGGGGAGGAGGTCGCGATGGAATTCGACGTAGTCGTGGAGATCCCCGAGGGATCGCGCAACAAGTACGAGATGGACTTCGAGGCGGGGCGGATCCGGCTGGACCGGATGCTGTTCACCGCCACCAAGTACCCGGCCGACTACGGCTATATCGACCACACTCTGGGGCGCGACGGCGACCCGCTGGACGCCCTGGTCACGGTCGGTGAGCCCACGTTCCCCGGGTGCGTCATCGAGTGCCGGGCCATCGGAATGTTCTGCATGAGCGACGAGAAGGGCCCGGACGAGAAGATCCTTTGCGTTCCCGCCCACGATCCGCGCTACGGCGATGTGCAGGACATCGGCGATGTCTCCGAGTTCGACCGGATGGAGATCACCCACTTCTTCGAGGTCTACAAGGACTTGGAACCCGGCAAGTCCGTCGAGGGCTCCCACTGGGAGGGCCGCGACCGGGCCTACGCGGAGATAGCGGCCTCGCGGGTCCGGGCGGCGGAGTCGGTCCGCTGAGCCGGCCCGGGACGGCGGAGTCAGCCCGGGACGGCTGAGTCAGTTCGGGACTGCTGGGGCGTCCGGGGTGGCGCCCCGGTCGTTCTGAAGGGCCCACAGCTCCCGGAACAGCCCGGGGGAGTCGACCAGTTCCGTGAAGGTGCCCTGCTGGATCACCCGGCCCCGGTCCAGGACCACGATGCGGTCGGCCACGGCGACGTTCGCCAGGCGGTGGGTGACCAGGACGACCGCGCGGTCCTGTGGCACACCACCAGCCCCACCACCGCCCTGCGGTCCACCTGCCACGCCAGCACCAGCGCCCGCCGCACCAGCTGCGGCAGCCTGCGGGCCATCGAGCGGCTGGTGATCGGGTTCCGCTCGAACGCCGCGAGCGTGGCCGACCGGTACCGCAGCTCCTCGGCGGGCTGGGCAGCGGGCTGGGCTGCCATCGACCTGGGATGGGCTGCCATCGATCCCCCTTGTCGCCGTGCGTCGGTCCCACACGCTGCCGCACGGCCCACCACACCGCCCGGCATACGGCGCGCATCCACCCGAACGGGGCACGGCACGGCCAGGCCACCGGCCGTCAAGCTCGGCCGCGCGACTTCTGGGAGCGCCGGGAGAGCGAGTCGAGGACGACCGCGGCCAGCAGCACCCCGCCGGTGATCATGAACTGGAGGGCCGACTCGACGCTCAGCAGGGCCATGCCGGAGGAGAGCGACTGGATGACCAGGATGCCCAGCAGCGCGCACCAGGTCCGGCCGTGCCCGCCGAACAGGCTCGTACCGCCGATCACGGCCGCCGCGAGCGCGTTCAGCAGCAGGATGCCGGTGCCGGAGGGCTGGCTCACCGAGGTGATCCGCGAGGCCAGGAACAGCCCGCCGAGCGCGGCCATCGTGCCGGACACCATGAGGACCGAGATCCGCACCCATGTCACCCGCACCCCGGCCCGGCGGGCCGCCTCGACGCCGCCGCCCAGCGCGTACACCGTGCGGCCGTAGGGCGTGCGGCGCAGCAGCACATCCAGGGCGGCGACCAGGACCACGAAGATCAGCAGGGCGAGCGGCAGGCCCTGGAACTGGTTGAGCACATAGGCGGCCGCGAACGCGACCACCGCGATCGCCGCGGTGCGCACCACGATCTCGTGCAGCGGCCGGTACGGCATCTCCGCGGCCTTACGGCGCCGCCGGTCGCGGTACGCGGCGAGGAAGAAGGCGGCCGGGCCGAGGGCCGCGAGGCTGTAGGCGGCGGCGATGTCGTTGAAGTAGTAGGTGGTCAACTTGGCGACCAGCCCCTGGCTGTCGAGGTTGATGGTGCCGCTCTGGCCGAGCAGGTAGAGGGTGAGGCCGTTCCAGGCCAGCAGCCCGGCGAGGGTGACGACGACCGCCGGTACGCCGAATCTGGCGAAGAAGAACCCGTGCAGGGCCCCGATCAGCGAGCCCAGGAACACCGCGAAGATCAGGGCGAGCCATTCCGGCAGACCCTCGTTGACGGCCAGCACCGCGAAGACGGCCCCCGCCAGCCCGGCGACCGAGCCGACCGACAGATCGATCTCCCCGATCAGCAGCACGAAGACGATGCCGACGGCGATCAGGCCGGTGCCCACGATGTCCACGCTCAGATTGGACAGATTGCGCGGGGAGAGGAAGTTGTCGTTCAGGATCTCGAAGACGGCCCACAGCACGATCAGGCCGAGGCCGATCGGCAGCGCGCCCAGCTCCCCTTCGCTCAGCCGCCGCCGTATGTCGCCCAGGACGCCCTTGACGCGCCGCCGGCCGGGCACCAGAGCGCGGCCGGTCACAGCTCGGCCTCCCCGGGGCGGGGCGGACGGCGGGCATGGGAGGTGGCGCCGGTGATGGAGGAGATGATCTGTTCCTGGGACGTGGTCATCACATCGAAGAAGCCGTTGTTACGGCCCAGGCGCAACACCGCGGCCTGGTCCGCCACAGCCTTCACATCGCCCATGTTGTGGCTGATCAGCAGCACCCCGAGCCCGTGGTCGCGGAGCCGGTCCACCAGATCGAGGACGTGCGATGTCTGCTCGACGCCCAGGGATGCCGTGGGCTCGTCGAGCAGCAGCAGCCTGGGCTCGCCGAGCAGCGAGCGGGAGATCGCGACGGTCTGCCGCTGGCCGCCGGAGAGCGTGGCCACCGGGACACGCACATCGGGGATGCGGATGGACAGGCTTTCCAGCAGGCCACGCGTGCGGCGCTCCATCTCCACCTCGTCGAGGATGCCGAGCCTGCGCACCTCGCGGCCGAGGAAGATATTGCCGACGACATCGAGGTTCTCGCACAGCGCCAGGTCCTGGTAGACGGTCGCGATGCCCAGACTCTGTGCGTCGTGGGGGCGCCTGACCTGGACGGTGTGGCCCTGCCACTCGACGACGCCCTGATCGGCCGGGCCGACCCCGGCGATCACCTTGACGAGGGTGGACTTACCGGCGCCGTTGTCGCCCAGCAGGGCGACGACCTCACCGGTGTGGATCTCCAGATCGACGTCGGCGAGCGCCTGGACGGCGCCGAAACGCTTGGAGACGCCGCGCAACGCCAGCAGAAGCGGACCCGGCACGGTCACCATCTCCCCTACGGCATGAGCCCGGCCCTCTCACAGGCGGACCGGTACTGCGGGGTACAGATCTGGCCAATCGTGTACATACCGTTCTTGACCACCGTCTTCTTGATGGAGTGCACGGTCAGTGGGATCGGGCGGAGCAGCACGGCGGGTACGTCGCCATTCACCCGGTCCCTGGCGATGGGCCCGGGGCCCCTGCCGTGGGCCAGGGCGACGGCGATCTCGGCGGCCGCGTACGCCTCGGGCTCGAACGGCTTGTAGACGGTCATGTACTGCTCGCCGTCGACGATCCGCTGGATGGCCGCGAGCTCGGCGTCCTGGCCGGTGACCGGGGGGATCGGCCGGATGCTGTTGGCCCTGAGGGCGGCGATGATGCCGGAGGCGAGGCCGTCGTTGGCGGAGTAGACGCCGTTGATGCGATGGGGCCCGAGCGCGGCGATGGCGCCGGACATATCGGTGTAGGCGTTCTCCGGCCGCCATCCGGCCGCGTCGTACGACTTGTCGATCCTGACCCTGCCGGCGAGGACGGACAGCGCACCCTTCTTGAACGCGACCCCGTTCGGGTCGGCCTGGTCGCCGTTGATCATGACGATCCCGCGGTCGTGCGCGGGGCGGTGGCCCATGGCCCTCAGCAGCGCCCGCGCCTGGAGCCTGCCGACCTCCTTGCCGTCGAAGGAGACATAGGCCGAGATGGGGCCCTGGACGAGGCGGTCGTACGACAGGACCGGGATACGCGCGTCATGCGCCTTCTGGACCGCGGGCTGCATCGCCTTGGCGTCCACCGGGACCAGGACCAGGGCGTCCATGCCCCTGATGATCATGGAGTCCACCTGTTGCTGCTGGATGGCCACATCGCCCTGGGCGCTGACGGACCGCACCTCGCAGTCATGGCACAGCTGGTGGATCCGCCGCTCGATCAGGGGCCGGTCGAACCGGTCCCAGCGCGGGGTGGTGCTGTCCGGCACGAGCAGGCCGATCGTCGGCCGGCCCGCGGTCGGGGGCGGGACGGGCCGTACGGCGGTGCCGGACTCGGCGGCCTTGCCGCAGGCCCCCAGCACGAGGGCCAGGGACACCGCGGCCACGAGGACGACGGCATCGCGGGGACGACCTCTCACGATGGGATCCACCTCCTCATACGCACACGCGCTAGCGGGCGCCGTCCACAGCCCCGCCGTCCTGCGCCATGACGACCTCGCTCCACACCTGCTTGCCGCCGCTGACCGGCACCGAACCCCAGGTCGTCGACATCGCCTCGACCAGGAGCAGGCCCCGGCCGCCCGTCGACTCCCAGTCCACGAGCACCGGCTTGGCGGGCGCCCGCGGCGACGAATCGCTCACCGCGACCCGCAGCCGGTCCCCGGCCAGCGTGAGGTCGAGCCGCACCGGGCCCTGCGTATGCACCAGGGCGTTGGTGACCAGCTCGGAGACCACGAGCAGAACCCTGTCGGCCTCCTTGGACACACTCCAGGAGCGCAGCGTGCGGCCGGTGAAGCGGCGCGCGTGCATCACGGCGTCGGGCAGCCGCCACACCGCCCAGCCGGCCCGGGTCGGCCGGACCTTCATCCCGTCGTAGCGCAGCAACAGCAGGGCCACGTCGTCGTCGCGCCGGCTCAGATCGCCCAGCAGCGAGTCGGCCAGCCGTCCGGCGTCGGACGGATCCGCGTCGGAGAGCGCCCCGCGCACCCGCAGCAGACCGTCGTCCAGGGGGAGGCTCGCGGACTCGACCAGCCCGTCCGTCAGCAGGGTGAGCACCGTACCGGGGGTCAGCTCGACCGCGGTCATGGCGTACTCCGCGTCGGCGAGCACCCCCAGCGGCGGCCCGCCCTCGGCCTCCACCTCCTCGGTGGAGCCGTCCGGGTGGCGCAGCAGCGGCGGCAGATGTCCGGCCCGTACGAACCAGGCGTCGCCCTCCTCCATGTCCAGCTCGACATAGGCGCAGGTGGCGAACAGCTCCGTCTCCATGCCGACGAGCAGCCGGTTGGCGTGGCAGACGACCACGTCGGGCGGATGGCCCTCCACCGCGTAGGCCCTGATGGCCGTGCGTATCTGGCCCATGATGGTCGCGGCCCCGGCGCTGTGCCCCTGGACGTCGCCGATCACCAGCGCCACATGGCCGTTGGGCAGCGGGATGACGTCGTACCAGTCGCCGCCCACCTCGAGCCCGCTCATCGCGGGGAGATAGCGCGCCACGGCCACCCCGCCGGGGAGGTCGGGCAGCCTGCGGGGCAGCAGGCTGCGCTGCAGCATGGTGGCGAGCTCGTGCTCGGCGTCGTACGCATGGGCGCGCATCAGAGCCTGACCCACCAGGCCCGCCGTCGCGGTCAGCAGCGACCGCTCCTCCGGGCAGAACGCATGCGGCTCCTTCCAGCCGACCAGACAGACCCCGACCACCCGGCCCTGCGCCGGGAGCGGCAGGACGGCGAGGCCGCCGGCGCCCATGTCCGCGAGACCGGGCTCCAGGCGGCTGCCCGGGGGCAGCAGGGTGATCCGGTCCTCGCGCAGCGCGGTCTCCACCGTGGGCAGTACGCGGGTCGGCACATCGGGCCACTCCGACCGCCACTCGGACCGCCACATCCCCGGCCAGGCGCCCGGCTGCGGCGGGTCGAGGGCGGTCACCACCAGCCGGTCGCCCTCCAGCTCGGCGAGCGCCACCCGGTCGGCCCCCAGCGGCTCGCGCAGCGCGGCCGTCACCACCAGGCTGACGTCCCGGACGGTCATCGCGTTGGCCAGCGCCGCGGACAGCCGCTGCACCCGGGAGACCTCGTCGGCGGTGGGCCGCAGATACGAGGCGTCCGCCACCAGGCCAAGCAGCCGCTCGGGGGTGCCCACGGCATCGCCCTGGATCCGGCAGCACAGCCGCAGCCAGCGCAGCTCGCCGGTGGGCCGGCGGATCCGGAACTCCAGGTCACGGCCGCCGAGACTCAGCTGACCGGGCTCGACGATGGCCATCAGCGCGGGCAGGTCCTCCGGCACGGTATGCGCCAGCAGCGTCTCCACCCGTCCGTCGAACGCCTCCGGAGAGATGTCCACCAGCTCCAGCAGCTGCGCGTCCGCGTCGATCCGCCCGGTGTTCAGCACCAGGGTGAACGAGCCGACGTGAAGGTGGTCGAGCGCCGAGCGCAGCACCGACAGCGGCCCGCCCCGGTCCGGCGCCCCGCCGCCGACGTCGTGGGCCGGTGTGCCCGCCTTGAGCTGGGCGGCGATCTGGTCGGCGTACAGCTCCAGGAAATTGCGCTGCTCGGCGTCGAAGCCGTCCCCGGGAAAGACCACGACCAGGCAGCCGAGCCGCCTGCCGTCCGCCCCCAGCGGCAGCGCGCCCAGCGACATATCGGCCGGGAGGGCTTGCGGGGCGTTCTCCCCGTAGGCGGCGAGCTTCGCGGAGGTCGACCACTGGGGCCGCCCGGTGCGGAAGGCGTCGGCGACGGGGGAGCGCCCGGACAGCGGATAGCTGGTCGGCAGCCCGTACAGGGCGCGCGGACCGCCGGCCGTCTCGGTCAGCCGCAGCTCGTCGCCGTCCGCGGACAGTACGTAGACAGCCGTCAGCGCCGCCGTGGCGAACACCAGGGCCTGCTCCGTCACGGCGTGCTCCATCGTCGGCTGCCGGAGGCCGACACCGGACGCCCCGACATCCTGGTCCCTCCTCGGCCGCGTGATGTCCACTCCGGAGCCGCCTTGGCCGGCCATGTCGCCATTCCACCTCCTGGCCGCGCCTGCGTGCCACCCACACACGTGATGGCGCTCACACAAACAGGATGGCATAGCCGCCACGGAACGAGCGGGGTCCGGCTGAACGCTGGTGATCTGCGGAAACGGATCTCCGGGAGTGATCTCCGGCAACGGATCTTCAGGGCGGATCCTGAGGCGGGGGTCTTGAGGTGGGGGTCTTGCGAGGCGGGAGGCAGCGTTCATATGCCTAACCCGCGCCGCACGGCATACGCCGCCCGAGCCCCGCGAGCCGTAGAGCGCTGCGCCATTCAGGGTAATTCGCGGTCATCTCTATGGCGTAACCGTGTTGACGGCGCGCCTACTAGTCGTACTGACCGGTGGGTTTCCCCATCTGCCGGGGGACGGCGACGCGTATGTGACGCAGCGTCAGTCGCCGTGATGAGCCCCCCTGACACATGAAGCGCCCGCTCCGCCCGGCTCAAGGCTGCACGCGGCGCGACACGGCCCACCGTCATCCATCCACAGCACACAGCAGCACGCAGCTCGGAGGGCTCATCATGCCTAGTCCCACGTTCACCCTGGTGACCGTATCGCCGAATCCGGCGGTCGTCGGCCAGTCCTTCACCGTCACCGCCACCGTGATCCCGTTCGGATTCGGGACCCCCACGGGCAACGTGACGATCTCCATCCCCGGAGCGACACCTCCCTCGCAGAGCCCGGCGCTGGTGGGCGGCGTGGCCTCGGCGAACTTCACCAGCTCGACCCCCGGTGTTCTCCCGATCACCGCCACGTACTCCGGCGACGCCAACTTCACGGGCTCCACCGGCTTCGGCACCGTGCTCATCCTCCAGGGCACGACGACCACCTCGGTGGTCTCGACGCCGGACCCGTCGGCGCTGGGGCAGAACGTGGCGATCACCGCCACGGTCACCGCGGTCGCCCCCGCGACGGGCACGCCGACCGGCTCGGTCACCTTCGTCGTCACCGGCTCCGGAGGCGGAACGTTCAACGCGCCCCTGAACGGCGTCGGCCAGGCCACGATCAACCTGAACACCCTGGGGGCCGGTACGCACGCCATCACCGCGATCTACAGCGGCGACACGAAGTTCCTGCCATCCACCGGCTTCGACACGCAGACGGTGACCCCCGGACCGGCGGCCACGACCACGACGGTGAGCGACGTGCCGGACCCGTCGGTCTTCGGGCAGCCGGTCACGTTCACCGCCAACGTCACGACGAACCCGCCCGCCACGGGCATCCCGACCGGTACGGTCTCCTTCACCATCAGCGGCCCCGGCGGCACGGTCACCGGCAGCGGGACGTTGGTCGCCGGCGTGGCGACCTTCACCACCAGCGCCCTCAACGCCAACGCCACCGCGTACACCGTGACCGCCGTCTACAACCCCAGCACAACGAACTTCCTCACCTCGACGGGGACCGGCTCCCACCAGGTGAACAAGGCGAACACGCTGACCACGGTCACCTCCTTCCCCGACCCCAGCACGACGGGAAGTCCCATCACCTACATCGCCTTCGTGGCAGCGGTGCCTCCGGGTGCCGGCACCCCCACGGGGAACGTCACCTTCACCGTCACGGACTCCGGGAGCAACGTCGTCTCGGGGCCCACCAGTGTGGCGCTGGACAGCAACGGCTTCGCGGTGTTCAACGACACCACCGTCCTGGTGGCCGGCACCTACACGGTCTCGGCGACCTACGGCGGAAGCGGCAATTTCAACACGTCGGGCGCCTCCGACCCGCACGTCGTGACCGGCACGTGAGCGGGCCGAACCCCGCCTGAAGCCGCCGGGCGCTGAAAACAGTGACGGCCGCCTCCCGAGTGGGTGGCGGCCGTCACCGCTGTATCTGACTGCCGTTATGTCAGACGACCTCGGCTCACACGTCGTAGTAGAGCTCGAACTCGTGCGGGTGCGGACGCAGCTGCAGCGGAGCGATCTCGTTGGTGCGCTTGTAGTCGATCCAGGTCTCGATCAGGTCCGAGGTGAAGACATCGCCCTGGAGCAGGAACTCGTGGTCGGCCTCGAGGGAGTCGAGAACGGCCGGGAGCGAGGTCGGGACCTGCGGGACGCCCGCGTGCTCCTCGGGGGCCAGCTCGTAGAGGTCCTTGTCGATCGGCTCGGCCGGCTCGATCTTGTTCTTGATGCCGTCCAGACCCGCGAGGAGGAGGGCGGAGAAGGCCAGGTACGGGTTGCCGGAGGAGTCCGGGGCGCGGAACTCGACGCGCTTGGCCTTCGGGTTGGAGCCGGTGATCGGGATACGCATCGCGGCGGAGCGGTTGCGCTGCGAGTACACCAGGTTGACCGGGGCCTCGAAGCCCGGGACCAGACGGTGGTAGGAGTTCACCGTCGGGTTGGTGAAGGCCAGCAGCGACGGGGCGTGCTTGAGGATGCCGCCGATGTAGTAGCGGGCGGTGTCCGAGAGGCCCGCGTAGCCCTGCTCGTCGTAGAACAGCGGGGAGCCGCCCTGCCACAGCGACTGGTGGACGTGCATGCCCGAGCCGTTGTCACCGAAGATCGGCTTCGGCATGAAGGTCGCGGTCTTGCCGTTCCGCCACGCCACGTTCTTGACGATGTACTTGAACAGCTGCAGGTCGTCGGCCGCGGCGAGCAGCGTGTTGAACTTGTAGTTGATCTCGGCCTGACCGGCGGTGCCCACCTCGTGGTGCTGGCGCTCGACCTGGAGACCGGACTTGTTCAGCTCGAGGCTGATCTCGGCGCGCAGGTCGGCGAAGTGGTCGACCGGCGGGGTCGGGAAGTAGCCGCCCTTGTAGCGGACCTTGTAGCCGCGGTTGTCCTCCAGCGCACCGGTGTTCCAGGCGCCCGCCTCGGAGTCGATGTGGTAGAACGCCTCGTTCGACTTGGTCTCGAAGCGGACGCTGTCGAACACGTAGAACTCGGCCTCGGGGCCGAAGTACGCGGTGTCGGCGATACCGGTGGAGGCGAGGTAGGCCTCGGCCTTCTTGGCGATGTTCCGCGGGTCACGGCTGTACTGCTCACCCGTGATCGGGTCGTGGATGAAGAAGTTGATGTTGAGCGTCTTGTCCCGGCGGAACGGGTCGACACGGGCCGTCGACAGGTCGGCACGCAGGGCCATGTCGGACTCGTGGATCGCCTGGAAGCCGCGGATCGACGAACCGTCGAAGGCGAGCTCCTCGTGCGGGTCGAACGCCTCCGCCGGTACGGTGAAGTGCTGCATGACGCCGGGAAGGTCACAGAACCGGACGTCGACGAACTTGACGTCCTCGTCCGAGATGAACTTCCGAGCGTCGTCGGCGTTCTGGAACATCCAACTCCTCCTAGCCCGGCCGCGGGGGACGGGGATTTGTTCGGTCGCGCGGCTCATGTGCGGCTGGCGCGCTGGGGCCGACCATAGGCAGACGGGATTTCCCAAGCATGACCCATTTGTTTCACCCAGGTTAACCGGCATACGTCTGGTGTGCGTGGGGCATGTGAGGCCGGGGCCCGGTCCGCAGGGAATGTATGCCGTCGCAGTACCGTGGTCCGGTGGACAAGAGGCAAGCAATCGGATCATGGCTCTCCGGGCCGCGCGCGGCCGCCGAGGACATGGGCGTCGAGCTGGGATACCGGGGCGAGGCACTGGGGCTGCCCGAGAGCGGGCCGGGCTCCATCGCGCCCATCGGGCGCCGCCTCGGGGCGCTGCTCATCGACTGGGGACTGTGCCTGCTCGTCTCCTACGCGCTGCTGTCCGGCGGCAAGGCGCAGGCGGCGGGCAACTGGGCGCTCGCCGTCTTCTTCGTACTGAGCGTGGTCACCGTCGGCACGGTCGGCTGCACGCCCGGCAAGCTGCTGCTGAAGCTGCGCGTGATCTCCGCGAGCGGCGGGCGGCTGAGTCTGCCGCGGGTGGTGCTGCGCAGTGTGCTGGTGCTGATCGTGATCCCCGCGGTGGTCTGGGACCGGGACACCCGCGGTCTGCACGACCGGTTCGCGAACTCGGTGCAGATCCAGGCCTGAGGCCGGCTGAGGACGGTGCTCGTACGACTGGGCTGAGACGACTGCTGAAACGACTGGGGCGGCCCGGAATCTCGATTCCGGGCCGCCCCAGTCGTATGCGGTCCTGTTGTGCTTGGTGTACGGGGCTCAGCGGCCCTTCGGCATCCGCATCCCCTTGGGCATCGGGCCCTTGGGGATCGGCATGTTGCTCATCAGATCGCCCAGCGCCCGCAGCCGGTCGTTGACCGCGGTCACCTGGCCGCCGGGCAGCACCCGCGGCAGCTTCAGCAGCTTGGTGCGCAGCTTCTTGATCGGCACCTGGTCCTCACCGGTGCCCACGATCACATCGTGCACCGGGACATCCGCGACGATGCGCGCCATCCGCTTCTTCTCCGCGGCCAGCATGGACTTCAGCCGGTTCGGGTTGCCCTCCGCGACCAGCACGATGCCCGCCTTGCCGACGGCCCGGTGGATGACGTCCTGGTTGCGGTTCATCGCCACCGCGGGCGTCACCGACCAGCCACGGCCCACGTTCTCCAGCACCGCCGCCGCCGCGCCCGGCTGTCCTTCCATCTGTCCGAAGGCCGCTCGCTCGGCACGGCGGCCGAAAACGATCGCCATCGCGAGGAAGGCCAGGACGAAGCCCAGGATGCCCAGGAAGATCGGGTGGTCGATCCAGAAGCCGATCGCGAGGAAGACACCGAACGTGACGATTCCCACCGCGGCGACGACAAGACCGACCTTTGAGTCGACCTTCTTGGTCATCTTGTAGGTCAGGGCGATCTGCTTCAGCCGCCCGGGGTTCTCGGATGTTTCCTTCCTCGCCATACAGCGAAGTTTACGTGGCCTGGGAAGCCCCGGTGGACACGGCCTCCAGTACGTGCTCGGCCTCGTGACGGTCCTTCGCGCGGCGCCGGTCCTCCAGGACCGCGGTCCAGGCGTTACGGCGGGCGGTGCGCTGCCCGCCGCCCAGCAGCAGCCCCTCCAGAACGAGCAGTGCGTCGGTGACGGACGGCGGGCGTACGGGCGCGGCCGACATGGGTCCCCCTCGGGAGCAGCGGATGATCAGAGCCCACACACAGAACGTTGTGTGGCTTAATCGTTACCCAAAGGTGTTACCAGCGCGTGACCGGCCGGTCAAACACCGATGAAGCCTTGAAATGCCGCTGGTCTCGCTCTGACCAGCGGCATTGTCCAAGGTGCGAGCGTGCGTGTGCCCGTACTCACATAGCGTGTTGGTCACATCCGGTGGTCATACCGCCTGAGCGGCCACCGCGCTACCGCGCTTTTCGACCGCCTGCTGGTAGAGCCGGCCCGCGCGGTACGAGGAGCGGACGAGCGGGCCGGACATGACACCGGCGTAGCCGATCTCCTCCGCCTCCTCCTTCAGCTCCACGAACTCCTGGGGCTTGGCCCAGCGGTCCACCGGGTGGTGCCGGACGCTCGGCCGCAGATACTGCGTGATCGTGATCAGCTCGCACCCCGCGTCGTACAGGTCCTGGAGCGCCTGGCTGATTTCCGCCCGCTCCTCGCCCATGCCCAGGATCAGGTTGGACTTGGTGACCAGACCCGCCTCACGCGCCTTGGTGATCACCTCGAGCGAGCGCTCGTAGCGGAAGCCGGGGCGGATGCGCTTGAAGATCCGCGGGACGGTCTCCACATTGTGCGCCAGCACCTCGGGGCGGGCGGAGAAGACCTCGGCGAGCTGCTCGGGCACCGCGTTGAAGTCCGGGATCAGCAGCTCGACGCCGGTGTCCGGCATCAGCGAGTGGATCTGGCGGACCGTCTCGGCGTACAGCCAGGCGCCGCCGTCCTCGAGGTCGTCGCGCGCGACACCGGTGACCGTCGCGTACTTCAG
The DNA here is from genome assembly GCF_053599555.1 of Streptomyces sp. NPDC000941. Classification (NCBI taxonomy): domain Bacteria; kingdom Bacillati; phylum Actinomycetota; class Actinomycetes; order Kitasatosporales; family Streptomycetaceae; genus Streptomyces; species Streptomyces sp. NPDC000941. The sequence continues at coordinate 32,129 of NZ_JBSFMM010000082.1, read as the reverse complement.
CTCCATGGACTGGACGGACTCGGCGACCCGGCGCGGCTCGTCCCGGTCCAGGGCCTGCGGCTTACCGGTGTCGATCTGGCAGAAGTCACAGCGCCGGGTGCACTGGTCGCCGCCGATCAGGAAGGTCGCCTCGCGGTCTTCCCAGCATTCGTAGATGTTCGGACAGCCCGCCTCCTGACACACGGTGTGCAGGCCCTCGCGCTTCACCAGGCCCTGCAGCTCGGTGTACTCGGGACCCATTTTCGCGCGGGTCTTGATCCACTCGGGCTTGCGCTCGATGGGCGTCTGGCTGTTCCGGACCTCAAGGCGCAGCATTTTGCGTCCGTCGGGTGCGACTGCGGACACGTCCGGCACTCCTTAGTGCTTGTCAGTAGTGCTTGTCAGTGCTTGGAGAGGCATCGAATCTTTGGTGAACCCCAGCGTACGCCCGTCATTCGTACGCCCTTACGGCCAGGGACCCCGCCAGAGAACGGAATGGCCCCCGGGGACCATTCCCCGGGGCCGGGGCCGGGGCCGGGGCCGGGGCCGGGGCAGCGGTCAGACGGCGCGCGGTAGCGGTACGGCGGACTCCATGACGGTCCGCAGATGCTTCTCGATCACCGGAACCACCTCCGTCACGGAGATATCGCGGCCCAGCTCCTCCGAGAGCGAGGTCACCCCCGCGTCGCGGATCCCGCACGGCACGATCCGGTCGAACCAGGTGGTGTCGGGGTTGCAGTTCAGCGAGAAGCCGTGCATCGTCACGCCCTTGGCGACCCGCACCCCGATCTGGGCGAGCTTGCGGTCCTCGCGGCGCTGCCCGGCGTTGGACGGGGCGTACTCCGGGCCGTTCAGCCGCGGGTCGAACTCCTCGTCGGCCACGCGCGGATCGAAGTCCAGGTTCAGCCCGCCCAGCGCGCGGCGCTCCTCCACCGGATCGCCCAGCACCCACACCCCGCTGCGGCCCTCGACCCGGGTGGCCTCCAGACCGAACTCCGCACAGGTCAGCAGCAGGGCCTCCTCCAGACGCCGTACATGCGCGACGACGTCCACCGGACGCGGCAGCTTGACGATCGGATAGCCGACGAGCTGCCCCGGACCATGCCAGGTGATCTTGCCGCCGCGGTCCACGTCCACCACCGGGGTGCCGTCCAGGGGGCGCTCGTCGTCCGCCGTGCGCCGGCCCGCGGTGTAGACCGGCGGGTGCTCAAGCAGCAGACAGGTGTCCGGCGCCTCATCGGCGAACCGAGCGGCGTGCACCCGCCTCTGCTCCTGCCATGCCTCCTGGTACTCGACGGCGTCCGCCCCGAACCCCAGATGGACAAAGCGCAGCTCACTCACGGCGGCAATCCCTTCGGACCTCGTACAGCGCTCCGGCGCCCGACTCCGGGCGCCTCAGCCACTGTACGTCCGGCGAATCCGGCCCCCGCATCCGGATCGTTCTCCCCCGACGCCGCACCCGACCCCTCACACGATCGGATGAATGCGGGGCGACCGAGACGATCAGTGCCTCAGCGGCGGCTACTTTCGGGCCGTTTCCACGAAGCGATCAGGGAGACCGGCAGGCTGATGACGGAACGACCTCCGCAGCGCATTCCCAACCGTCAGCTCGCCGCGCTCATCGCGGAGGCTGGCTTCTCCAACGCCGGGCTCGCCCGGCGGGTCGACCAGCTCGGCCTCGAGCACGGCCTGGACCTGCGGTACGACAAAACATCCGTGACCCGATGGCTGCGCGGACAGCAGCCGCGCGGCACCACCCCGGCGCTGATCGCCGAGGTCTTCACCCGGCGCCTGGGGCGCCGGCTCACCGCCCAGGACCTGGGCCTCGACGCATGCGCCCCGGTCTACGCCGGGCTGGAGTTCGCCGCCACCCCGCAGGAGGCGGTGGACATCGTCAGCGGGCTGTGGCGCAAGGACTCCGGCAGCCAGGCCGAACTGCGCAAGATCGCCTTCACCCCGGCCGGTCTTGTGGTCCCCAGCCGCGACTGGCTGATCGGGCGGCCCGACGACAAGGTGGCGCGCGGCGAGCCACCGACGGCACCCGCCGCCGCGGGCCCACCAGGGCCCAGGGTGGCGGGCCGTACCCCCGGCCCGCCGGCCGGCCGGGCGCCGCTGCCCCGGCAGCGGCAGGCGGACCGCTCCCAGCGCGGGCCCGGCTACCGGGTCACCGCCGGGGACATCGCCGCACTGCGGTCGGTGGGCGAGCTGTTCCGCTCGCTGGACCAGACGTACGGCGGCGGACACGCGCGACAGGCCCTGGTGCGCTATCTGGAACACGAGGGCGAGCCCATGCTGCGCGGCACCTACGGAGAGGCGACCGGGCGGCGGCTGTTCGCGGCGATCGCCGATCTGACCCGGCTGGCCGGCTGGACGTCGTACGACATCGCCGCCCACGGCCTGGCCCAGCGCTACTTCGTCCAGGCGCTGCGGCTCGCACAGGCGGCCGGGGACCGGCCGTACGGCAGCTATGTGCTGGTCACGATGAGCCGCCAGGCCGTCTACCTGGGCCACGGACGGGAAGCCGTCCAGCTGGCCCGGGTGGCCCAGCAGGGCATGGGCGCCGGCGCCCCGCCCGCCCTGCAGTCCCTGCTGCACGCCGTGGAGGCCCGGGGCCACGCCGTGCTCGGCGAGGTCCGGGCCTGTACCGCGTCGCTGGCGCGCGCCGAGCGCGCACTGGAGACGTCCCGGCCCGCGGACGACGTGCCCTACTGGGCGCGGTTCTTCGACGAGGCGCAGCTGGCCGACGAGTTCGGCCACTGCCATCGCGATCTCCAGCAGTACCGCGCCGCCGCCCAGCACGCCGAGCGCTCGCTCCAGCTGCGCGGCAAGGCGTTCGCGCGCAGCAGGCTGTTCTGCCGCGTGGTGCTGGCGACGGCCCGGCTGGGCCTCGGCGAGCTGGAGCAGGCCTGCGCGCTGGGCGCGGAGGCGGCGCAGCAGGCGGCCGAGATGCGGTCGGCGCGGGCCATGGACTACGTACGCGACTTCGAGCGGCGGCTGGAGCCGTACCGGGACGCGGCGGCGGTACGGGGGTACCGGGACCGGGTGGCGGCGCTGGGGTAGGGCCTGGGTTGAAGGTAGGGCCTGGGCTTGGGCGCGGGGCGGCGGGCGAAACCCCCGCCGCCCCGCAGGTCCTCCGGGCGTGGCGGGTCAGGCCGCCGCCGCGTCCGGGGCTGTGGGCTCGGCGCCGGGGAGGGCGCCGAGGTCGTGGAGGATCGCCCGGGCGGCGCGGCGGCCGGAGACGAGAGCTCCCTGCACGGTGCTTGAGTCGCGGTGGTCCCCGCATACGTACAGGCCGGACAGCAGCCGGACCGGGCGCCGCAGGTCGTGCGGGGCGGGCATGGCGGGGACCGCGTACGGGTCGTGATGCGCGGCCAGCAGGTCCCAGCCGACGGTGGAGGTGCCGTAGACCGCGGCGAGTTGGGCCCGGGCGGCCCGGTCGAGTTCGGCGGTCGGCAGGGCCGCGGCGGCGCCGAGGACCGTGGAGGTGATCAGGACCCGGCCGGGCGGGGTGCGCGACGGGTCGACCTCGCTGGCGACGGCGGTGTGGGCCACCGGGCCGTGGTCCCCGGCGGTGAGCACCAGCGCGGGCTCGCGCAGCGGCGAACTGTCCGCGGTGTGGTGCAACACGGTGACCGGGTGGAAGGACGGCAGCCGCAGCCCGGGGAGGAGGTCGGCCGCGGCGCGGGCGCCGGTGGCCACCAGGATCGAACGGCAGGCGATCTCGCCGTGTTCGGCGGTGGCCACGGCGGTCGTGGAGGCCGTCACGGCGCGTATGCCGGTGCGTACCGTACCCGGCGGCAGGGCCGCGGCCAGCAGCTCGGGGACGGCCGAGGCGCCGCCCGCGGGCAGGCACAGGCGGCCTCGCGCGTAGCCGCGCAGCACCAGGTCGGCGCAGCGGCTCGAGGTGGTCAACTCGGGGTCGCTGAGCAGCGAGACGAGCAGCGGGCGGAGAAAGCCCTCGACGGTACGGGCCGGCAGCCCGCGCCCGGCCAGGGTCTCGGCGACGGGCCGGTCCGGGCGGGTGAGGAGGCGGTCGGCGGGCAGTGCGGCGAGCCTGCCGAGGGCGGCGCCGAGGCGGGCCTGGTCGAGCGCGCCACCGAGGGGCGCACGGGCGGCGTTCGCGAGGGCGCGTGCGGTGGTCAGTGCGCCCCTCGTGCCCCGGCCGCTTGCGCCCCGGCCGTTCGCACCCCGCTCACTCGTCACCCGCCCATGCGTTCCGCGCCCGCTCGTGCCCCGGCCGCCGGTTCCCCAACTGCCGGTTGCCCAGCCACCGGTGCCCGTGGCGCCGACCCGGTGGGTGCGGCCGTCGGCGCGCACCAGCACACCCGGGGAGAACGGGCGCAGCACCAGCCCGCCGAGCCCAGGGGTGCGCTGGAGCTCCGGGAAGGAGGTGTTGACCAGTTGCCCGCTGCGGTCCAGCCGGAAGCCGTCGAGCAGATCGGTGGCCATCCGGCCGCCCACCTGGGGCGCGGCTTCCAGAACGGTGACCGTCACCCCCGCGCTGGTCAGCTGATGGGCCGCGGCCAGCCCCGCCAGTCCGGCTCCCACGATGACGACGTCCGTCCGGTGCGCGCTGGTGAGCACGTGCCCTCCCCGAGGTCGGTGCGTACGCTAAGGGGCCTGCTGCCCCCGACCGGCAGCCCGGGTGCGTACATTCCGCAACTCGGGTTCCCTGGGCCGGTCATGACAGTACGGACAAAAATGGTCGATGCCAGACGCGCATCGACCGAGCATGGGCGCACAGCGGTCGCACGTTTGTCCGGCAGGGCGTCAGTGCCGGGCCGGTGGGGCTCCGGTGGGGCTCAGCGGCGACCGGCGGCGCGCGCCTCCAGCGCGGCCCGCAGCGCCTGCTCGATCTCCGGGTGGGTGAAGGAGAACCCCGAGTCCAACAGCCGCCGCGGCACCGCCCGTACGCTGCCCAGCACATCGCTGGAGAGCTCGCCGAGGGCAAGCCGCAGCGCGGGCGCGGGGACGGACAGCAGCGTCGGCCGGCCCAGCACCCGGCCCATGGCGGCGGTCACCTCCCGGTTGGTGATCGGCTCGGGCGCCGTGAGGTTGACCGGGCCCACGAGCTCATCCGTGGCCAGGATGTGGCGCAGCGCGGCGATGTGGTCGTCCAGGGCGATAAAGCTCCAGTACTGGCGGCCACTGCCCATCCGGCCGCCGAGGCCGAAGCGGAACAGCGGAAAGAGCCGCCCCCAGGCCCCGCCCTCAGCGGCCACCACAAGACCCGTGCGCGCGAACACGGTCCGTACGCCCGCCTCCTGGGCCGGCGCGGCCGCCTCCTCCCACTGCTGGCACAGGTCGGCGAGAAACCCGTCACCGGGGGGCGCGCTCTCGTCCACCACGCGCCCCCCGGTGTCCCCGTAGAAGCCGACCGCGCTGGCACTCACCAGCACCCGGGGCGGAGCGTCGAGCGAGGCCACGGCCTCGGCGACGGCGGTCGTGCCGAGCACCCGGCTGTCCCGCAACTCCTTCTTGTACGCATCGGTCCAGCGGCGATCGCCGATCCCCGCACCCGCGAGATGCACCACCGCTTCACAGCCCGCGAGCCCTTGCGGGTCCACCCACTGCCGCTGCGGATCCCACTGGACCTCGTCCTCCGCCCGGGGCGCGCGCCGCACCAGACGCACCACCTGGTGGCCGTCCGCGTGCAGGGAGCGGACGAGAGCCGTGCCGATGAGCCCGGACGAACCGGTGATCGCGATACGCATGGGCCCATCCTGCCCGCCATCGTGTACGGGACGTCGGAGGCGGGTGGTGAACGCGGGGGCGAGGGCGGGCAAGAGGGTGGACGTGAGAGGGCGAACTCATGCGCGGTCGGGCCGGCATGGCACAGTGGCCCACATGTCCGATCTGACCATCCGACCCGCCGCCCTCTCCGACGAAATGACGCTCGCCGACCTGGACCGGCGCAGCTGGTCCCCGCTGCACTCCGTACAGCCGCCCCCGCACCCGGACGACCCCTTCTTCACCGACCGGAACCGGCCCGACCACCTGCTGATCGCCGAGGCCGACGGACGGACGGCGGGCTTCATACGCCTCGTCCCGCCGACCCCGCTGGCCTGCAACGCGCACGTACGCGCGATCCAGGGCCTGGCGGTGGACGACTGGGCGCGCGGCCGGGGCGTGGCGCGGGCGCTGCTCGGCGCGGCGTACGGGGAGGCCAGGCGCCAGGGGGCGGTCCGGATCACGCTGCGGGTGCTCGGGCACAACGCCCCGGCTCGGCGGCTGTACGAGTCCGAGGGCTTCGCGGTGGAGGGCGTGCTGCCGGGGGAGTTCCTGCTGGAGGAGGAGTACGTGGACGACGTACTGATGGGGCGCGCTCTCTGAGCCCCTGCCCCTGCCCTCGCTGAGTCAGCCGCGGAAGCGTTCCCACAGCCGGGGGAACCGCTCCTCCAGCGCCCCCTCGTCCGCCAGGTCGAGGACCGCGCCGACCGGTTCGGCCGACCGCGCCGGCAGGCCCAGGTCCGGCAGGACCGCGCCGGTCAGCTGCTCGTATGCCTCGTCCGCCGCGAAACCCAGGTCCTCGCAGTCCCCGTCCACCTGCTCGTCGAAGCCCTCCAGCAGCTCGGCGAGGTCGTCCGGCTCGTGCACCGCGCCCTCGAACACCTCCCGGCCCTGGCCGATCAGCCAGTAGCGGAAGGCGTCGAAGGCGTCGTCGCCCACATCCCCCAGCAGGAGTTGGGCCGCGCCCCACAGATCCCAGCGGTAGGCGCGGTTGGAACGGGCCTCGAAGTGGCGGGCGAAGTCCAGAACGGCGTCCGGATCGAGCTGGGACAGCCGGTCGACGAGCAGGTCGGACTGGTCCTCGGGGTCGCCCTCGGCCGCATCCCGAGCGCTGTCGACCAGCTCCCAGAACTCCGTCTCGTCCATCACGGGACCAGCATCGGCCCTCACGCGCGCCCGCGCACGCCGGAGCGGCCCGGAATGCAAGGCGACAGAAAAAAGACGACAGAAGATGGCGGGATTCACTGCGAAGGTCGGAGGCGTTCACACCACACCAGTCCGAGAAGGGACATACGTACGTGAGTACACAGGGCGCACTGGCGGGCAGGGTCGCACTCGTCGCGGGGGCGACACGCGGCGCGGGCCGGGCGATGGCCGTGGAACTGGGGGCGGCGGGGGCCACCGTCTACGCGACGGGGCGCACCACGCGCGAGAAGGTCAGCGAGGTCGGGCGGACGACGGAGACCATCGAGGAGACGGCGGAGCTGGTCACGGCCGCGGGCGGCACGGGGATCGCGGTACCGGTCGACCATCTGGTGCCCGAGCAGGTGCGGGCGCTGGTGGAGCGGATCGAGGACGAGCAGGGGCGGCTTGACGTGCTCGTCAACGATGTGTGGGGAGGCGAGCACCTGGTCACCTTCGACAAGAAGACCTGGGAACTGGAGCTGGAGAACGGGCTCCGGATGCTCCGCCTCGGCGTCGAGACCCACCTCGTCACCAGCTACTACGCGCTGCCGCTGCTGATCCGGCGGCCGGGCGGGCTGGTGGTGGAGGTGACCGACGGCACGGCCGAATTCAACAAGACCTACCGCGAGAACCTGTTCTTCGACCTCACCAAGAACGCCCCCATCCGGACGGCCTTCGGGCTCGCCCAGGAACTGAAGGAGTTCGGCGGCACGGCCGTCTCCATCACCCCGGGCTTTCTCCGCTCCGAGCAGATGCTCGACCACTTCGGGGTGACCGAGGAGAACTGGCGCGACGCCGTCGCACGAGAGCCGCACTTCGCCATCGCCGAGACGCCGCACTTCGTCGGACGGGCGGTCGCGGCGCTCGCGGGGGACCCGGAGCGGGCGCGGTGGTCGGGGAAGTCGGTGTCCAGCGGGGAGCTGGCCAAGGAGTACGGCTTCACGGATGTGGACGGCTCGCGGCCGGATGCGTTCGGCTACTTCCAGGATGTGGTTTTCGGCGGGAAGGAAGGGACGGCAGAGGACTACCGGTAGAGCTCCGCGGCGCGGGCGGCCGCCGCGGCGAAGCGCCGGCGCAGCTCCGGCGGCGCCAGCACCTCCGCTTCGGGGCCGAGGGTCAGCAGCTGTTCGTACGCCACGTCCAGCGACTCCACGGGCAGGGTGACGGTGATCCGCCCCTGCCCGTCCCCCTCGGCTCCCTCGGCCCCCTCGGCGGCCTTGGCCGCCGCCACGGCCTCCTGGCCCGCCGTACGGTCCGTCGCATACGGCAGCCGCCGCGCGCCCTCCTCGGTCAGCCGCAGCACGACGTTCTCGCGCAGCAGCGAGCGGACGAACTGGGCGGCCCGCTCCTCCCAGAACGCGGGGAGGTCGAAGTCCGCCAGCCGATCGAAGCGGCTGTGGCGGTTCGTACCGGCGCTGGTCGGCGACGCGGCGGTGAAACGGTCAACCCGGTAGACGCGGAAGTCGCCGCCCTCGACCCGCGCCGCCAGGTACCAGACGCCCGCCTTCAGGACCAGGCCGTACGGCTCCAGCTCCCGCCCCACCTCCGTGTCCCGGCGGCGGTAGCGGGCGGTGATCCGGCGGTCGTCCCATACGGCGTCGGCGATGGCGGGCAGCAGGTCCGGCGTCTCGGGCTCCTGCCACCAGCCAGGGGCGTCGAGGTGGAAGCGCTGGGCGGCGGTGTGCGAGGCGTCGCGCAGCTCCGGGAGGAGCGCGGCGGACACCTTCAGCCGGGCGGCGGAGGCGGCGTCCGCCAGCCCCATGCCACGCAGCGCGGCCGGCACCCCGGACAGGAACAGCGCCTCGGCCTCCGTACGGCCGAGGCCGGTCAGCCGGGTGCGGTAGCCGCCGACCAGGCGGTAGCCGCCGCTGCGGCCCCGGTCCGCGTAGACCGGGACCCCGGCCTCGGAGAGCGCTGCCACATCACGCGTGACCGTACGCTCCGAGACCTCCAGCTCCCGAGCCAGCTCGGCCCCCGTCATCGAGGGCCGGGACTGGAGCAGCAGCACAAGACGGATCAGCCGGGCGGCACGCATGCGCCCATCATGCCGCGCCCAGCCGTCCACGACCGGGGTGTGCCCCCCCCGGGGCCCCGCCCGGGACGCGGCGCGGCCACTGCCGGTGGCGCCTCGCAGGGGTGGGCTGGAGGGGCCGCCGGCAGTGGCCGGGGTGGGGGAGGGGCGAGGCCCCTCAGATGCCGTAGCGTTCGGCCGCTTCCTTCGCCGCCGTGGGCTTGACCTCGCCGCGGCGGGCGAGGCGGTTCAGGGCGGTGGTCACGATGGCCGGGGCGTCGACGCCGAAGTGGCGGCGGGCGGCCTCGCGGGTGTCGGAGAGGCCGAAGCCGTCCGTGCCGAGGGAGTACCAGTCCTGTTCGACCCACTGGTTGATCTGGTCGGGGACGGTGCGCATCCAGTCGCTGACGGCGAGGACCGGGCCCGGTGCGCCTGCCAGGGCACGGGTGACGTACGGGACCCGGTCTTCACCGTTGAGCTGCGCCGCGTCACAGGACAGGGCGTCACGGCGCAGCTCGCTCCAGGAGGTGGCGGACCACACGTCGGCGGCCACGCCCCAATCGTCGGCGAGAAGTTTCTGGGCCTCCAGAGCCCAGTGAATGGCAGTGCCTGAGGCGAGGAGCTGGATGCGCGGGGCGCCCTCGTCCGTCAGCTCGGCCGACTTGTAGCGGTACAGGCCCTTGAGGATGCCCTCCTCGACGCCCTCGCCGGTGGGCATGGGCGGCTGGACCTTGGTCTCGTTGTAGACGGTCAGGTAGTAGAAGACGTCCTCGGCGTCCGGGCCGTACATCCTCCGCAGACCGTCCCGCACGATCGCGCCGACCTCGTACGCGAAGGCCGGGTCGTACGCGATCGCCGCCGGGTTGGTGGAGGCGATGAGGTGGGAGTGGCCGTCGGCGTGCTGCAGGCCCTCGCCGGTCATCGTGGTGCGGCCGGCCGTGGCGCCGATCAGGAAGCCGCGGCCGAGCTGGTCGCCCAGCGCCCACATCTGGTCGGCGGTGCGCTGCCAGCCGAACATCGAGTAGAAGATGTAGAAGGGGATCATGGGCTCGCCGTGTGTCGCGTACGACGTCGCGGCGGCGGTGAAGTCGGCCATCGAACCGGCTTCGGTGATGCCCTCGTTGAGGATCTGGCCGTTGGCCGCTTCCTTGTAGTAGAGCAGCTGGTCGCGGTCGACCGGGTCGTAGGTCTGGCCGAGCGGGGAGTAGATCCCGGCGGTCGGGAAGAGCGACTCCATGCCGAAGGTGCGCGCCTCGTCGGGGACGATCGGCACCCAGCGGCGGCCGGTCTCCTTGTCCCGCATCAGGTCCTTGACCAGGCGGACGAACGCCATGGTGGTGGCGATCTCCTGGCTGCCGGAGCCCTTGGCCAGGGCCTCGAAGGGTTTGGCCGACGGCTCTGGCAGGGCGACCGGGTGGACCTTGCGGGCCGGGGCGGGGCCGCCGAGGGCGGCGCGGCGCTCCTGGAGGTAGCGCACCTCGGGGGAGTCGGCGCCGGGGTGGACGTACGGGACCAGCTTGTCGTCCAGCGCGCTGTCCGGGATGGGCAGTTCCAGGAGGTCGCGCATGGCGCGGAACTCCTTGCCGCTCAACTTCTTCATCTGGTGGTTCGCGTTGCGCGACTCGAAGCCGGGGCCGAGCGTGTAGCCCTTGACGGTCTGGGCGAGGACGACGGTCGGGGCGCCCTTGTGCTCCATGGCCGCGCGGTACGCCGCGTACACCTTGCGGGGCTCGTGGCCGGCCCGGGAGGTGTGGAAGCACTCGGCGAGCTTGGCGTCCGTCAGACCCTGGCCGAGCCGGGCGAGCTCGGGGCCGGCGCCGAAGAAGTGGTCGCGGATGTACGCGGCGTCGCGCGTCGCGTACGTCTGGAACTGGGCGTCGGGGACCTCGCGCAGCCGGCGCAGCAGTGCGCCGGAGGTGTCGAGGGCCAGCAGCTCGTCCCAGGCGGAGCCCCACAGGGCCTTGACGACATTCCAGCCGGCGGCGCGGAACTGCGCCTCCAGCTCCTGCACGATCTTGAAGTTGGCGCGCACCGGGCCGTCGAGCCGCTGCAGGTTGCAGTTGATGACGAAGGTGAGGTTGTCCAGGCCCTCGCGGCCGGCCAGGGCGAGCGCCGCGGTCGACTCGGGCTCGTCCATCTCGCCGTCGCCGAGGAAGGCCCATACGTGGGAGCCGGCGGTGTCCTTGATGCCGCGGTTCGCGAGGTAGCGGTTGAACCGGGCCTGGTAGATCGCGGAGATCGGGCCGAGGCCCATGGAGACGGTGGGGAACTCCCACAGCCAGGGCAGCCGCCGCGGATGCGGGTAGGAGGGCAGGCCCGAGCCGCCCGCCTCGCGGCGGAAGTTGTCCAGGTGGGCCTCGGTCAGCCGGCCGTCGAGGAAGGCGCGGGCGTAGATGCCGGGGGAGGCGTGGCCCTGGATGTAGAGCTGGTCGCCCGACCCGTCGGTCTCCTTGCCGCGGAAGAAGTGCTGGAAGCCCGTCTCGTAGAGCCAGGCGGCGGAGGCGAAGGTGGCGATGTGGCCGCCGAGGCCGTCACGGCTGCCGCGGGTGACCATCGCGGCCGCGTTCCACCGGTTCCAGGCGGTGATCCGCCGCTCCATGTCCTCGTCGCCGGGGAAGGAGGGCTCGGCGGCGGTCGGGATGGAGTTGACGTAGTCCGTCTCGAGCAGCGGGGGCAGCCCGAGACCGGCGGTCTCGGCGCGCTCCAGCGTGCGCCGCATCAGGTACGAGGCGCGGTGCGGGCCGGCGGCCCGGGTGACGGCATCCAGGGACGCGCCCCATTCGGCGGTCTCCTCGGGGTCGCGGTCCGGGAGCTGGTCGAGCTCGCTGGGCTGCTGCGGAACGGGCTGCTGGATGGGCTGCTTCCGGTTGGCTGCGGCCATCCCTCCGTTGACGAGGTCGGTCATGTCTTGACTGTAAATTCTGATCGATGATCGATCAAAGTACTTGAGGCCAAAAACTTCTCCGAAAGGCGAAATTGGCATTCCGTGCCGTGAAAGTAGGCACGGGGTGCAGCGCCAGATGGGCGTCAGGCGCGCGGCGCGCAGCCCAGCACATGCTCCTTGACGAGCTCCGCCACCCGCGGGTCCCGGCGCCGGAACGCGTCCACGACGGCCTGGTGCTCCTCCGCGTACGACTCCTGGCGGGTGCCGAGCCAGCGGATGGACAGTGTGGTCCAGATCTCGATGCCGAGCGATTCCCAGGTGTGCAGCAGCACACTGTTGCCGGAGGCCCGGACCAGTTCGCGGTGGAAGGCCACGGTGTGCCGCACCTGGGCCTCGCCGTCGGATCTTCGGTCCGCCTCGTACAACGCCGCCACCTCGGGTTCCAGGGCCGAGGTGTCCTCGGCCAGCCGGGGCGCGGCGAGCTCCGCCGCGATCTGCTCCAGACCGGCCCGCACCGGGTAGATCTCCTCCAGGTCGGCGGCCGTCAGATTGCGGACGCGTACGCCCTTGTTGGGTGCGGACTCGATCAGCCGCAGCGTCTCCAGCTCGCGCAGCGCCTCGCGCACGGGCGTCTGGCTGACCTCCAGCTCGGTGGCGATCCGGCGCTCCACGATCCGCTCGCCCGGCTTCCAGCGCCCGCTGACGATGCCCTCCACGATGTGCTCGCGGATCTGCTCGCGCAGCGAGTGGACGACGGGATGGACCATGGCACTCCTCCGAACGGTACTGACATGACAATACGGCGGGCGGACAGACGACGGCGCCCCCACCCGGATCTCTCCGGGTGGGGGCGCCGCCGTCAGCTGTGAGGCCTCAGAGGCCGAGCTCGACCTCGAACTCGCCGGCCTCCAGGATCTCCTTGACCGCCGTCAGGTAGCGGGCGGCGTCGGCGCCGTCCACCAGGCGGTGGTCGTAGGAGAGCGCGACGTACGTCATGTCGCGCACCGCGATCGTCTCGCCGAGGTCCGGGTGGTTGATGACCACCGGGCGGCGGACGGTCGCGCCGATGCCCAGGATGGCGACCTGGTTCGGCGGCACGATGATCGTGTCGAACAGCGCACCGCGCGAGCCGGTGTTGCTGATGGTGAAGGTCGCGCCGGACACCTCGTCCGGGGTGATCTTGTTGGACCGGACCTTGCCCGCCAGCTCCGCCGTCTTCTTGGCGATACCGGCGAGGCTGAGGTCACCCGCGTTCTTGATGACCGGGGTCATCAAGCCCTTCTCCGCGTCGACGGCGATGCCGACGTTCTCGACGTCGAAGTAGGTGATGGTGCCCTCGTCGTCGTTGATCCGGGCGTTGATGGCCGGGTGGCTCTTCAGCGCCTGGACGGCGGCCTTGACGAAGAACGGCATCGGCGAGAGCTTGACGCCCTCACGCTGCGCGAACGACTCCTTCGCCTGGGCCCGCAGCCGCATGAGCTTGGTGATGTCCACCTCGACCACGCTGGTCAGCTGCGCCTGCGAGTGCAGGGCCTTCATCATGTTGTCGCCGATGACCTTGCGCATCCGCGGCATCTTGATGGTCTGGCCACGCAGCGGCGAAGGGGCCGCGGCAGCGGCCTTCGGCGCAGCCGCGGCCGGGGCGGCCTGGGCCTGCGCGGCCTGGGCCTGCGCGGCAGCGGCGGCCTTGGCGGCCTCCGCGGCGGCGATGACGTCCTGCTTGCGGATACGGCCGCCGACGCCGGTGCCCTTGACGGTGGCCAGGTCCACGCCGTTCTCCGCGGCGAGCTTGCGCACCAGCGGGGTCACGTACGCACCCTCGCCCTCAGCGGCAGCCGGAGCCGCAGCGACCGGAGCCGGAGTGACCGGGGCCGGAGCGACGGGGGCCGGGGCGACCGGAGCGGGCGCCACCGGAGCCGGGGCAACCGGGGCGGGCGCCGGAGCGGCGGCCACCGGGGCCGGAGCCGGGGCGACCGGAGCCGGAGCCGGGGCAGGCGCCGGAGCGGCGGGGGCCGGGGCGGGAGCCGCGGGGGCGGGCGCGGCGGCCGGAGCGGCGCCTGCGGCACCGATCACGGCCAGCTTGGCGCCGACCTCAGCGGTCTCGTCCTCGGCGACCAGGATCTCGAGCAGGGTGCCCGAGGTCGGAGCCGGAATCTCGGTGTCGACCTTGTCGGTGGAGACCTCGAGCAGCGGCTCATCGGCCTCGACCGAGTCCCCGACCTCCTTGAGCCAGCGGGTGACCGTGCCTTCGGTCACCGACTCGCCCAGGGCGGGCAGCACGACGTCGGTGCCCACGGCCGCGCCCGCGGGGGCGGCGGCCGGAGCGGGCGCCGGGGCCGGGGCCTCGGCGACGGGGGCCGGGACGGGCTCGGGCTGCGCCACGGGGGCGGGCTCGGCCGCGGGGGCGGGGGCGGCGGCCGGGGCCGCGCCGCCGTCGTCGATGACGGCCAGCTCGGCGCCGACCTCCACCGTCTCGTCCTCGGCCACCTTGATGGAGGTGAGCACACCGGCCGCGGGGGCCGGGATCTCGGTGTCGACCTTGTCGGTGGAGACCTCGAGCAGAGGCTCGTCGGCCTCGACCCGCTCACCCTCGGCCTTCAGCCAACGGGTGACGGTGCCCTCGGTCACGCTCTCGCCGAGCGCCGGCAGGGTTACGGAAACCGCCATGGTTTCGGTTGCTCCTAACGATCTGTACGGATTGTTCGCGCTCGGGACTAGTCGTGGGCGTGCAGCGGCTTGCCGGCCAGAGCCAGGTGGGCCTCGCCGAGCGCCTCGTTCTGAGTCGGGTGGGCGTGGATGAGCTGCGCGACCTCGGAGGGCAGCGCCTCCCAGTTGTAGATCAGCTGAGCCTCGCCGACCTGCTCACCCAGGCGGTCACCGACCATGTGGACGCCGACGACGGCGCCGTCCCGCACCTGGACGAGCTTGATCTCGCCCGAAGTCTTGAGGATCTTGCTCTTGCCGTTGGCCGCGAGGTTGAGCTTGAGGGCCACGACCTTGTCCGCGCCGTACAGCTCCTTGGCCTTGGCCTCCGTGATGCCGACCGAGGCGACCTCGGGGTGGCAGTAGGTGACCCGCGGCACACCGTCGTAGTCGATCGGCACGGTCTTCAGACCGGCCAGCCGCTCCGCCACCATGATGCCCTCGGCGAATCCGACGTGCGCGAGCTGGAGCGTGGGCACCAGGTCGCCGACGGCCGAGATGGTGGGCACGTTGGTCTGCATGTACTCATCGACGAGGACATAGCCGCGGTCCATCGCGACCCCAGCCTCCTCGTAGCCCAGGCCCTGCGAGACCGGGCCGCGGCCGACGGCGACGAGCAGCAGCTCGGCCTCGAAGGTCTTGCCGTTCTCCAGCGAGACCTTCACACCGTCGGCGGTGTGCTCGACGCCCGAGAAGCGCGCGCCGAGGGAGAACTTGATACCGCGCTTGCGGAAGGCGCGCTCCAGCAGCTTGGAGCTGTTCTCGTCCTCGACCGGGACGAGGTGGGGAAGCGCCTCGACGATGGTGACGTCGGTCCCGAAGGACTTCCATGCGGAGGCGAACTCGACGCCGATGACGCCGCCGCCCAGCACGATCGCGGACTTCGGAACCCGGTCCAGGACCAGCGCGTGGTCGGAGGTGATGACGCGCTCGCCGTCGATCGCCAGGCCCGGCAGGGACTTGGGCACCGAGCCCGTGGCGAGCAGGATGTGGCGGCCGGTGTAGCGCTGGCCGTCGACATCGACCGAGGTCGGCGAGGACAGTCGGCCCTCACCGGTCACATAGGTGACCTTCCGGGAGGCGATCAGGCCCTGCAGACCCTTGTACAGGCCCGAGACCACGCCGTCCTTGTACTTGTGCACGCCCTCGATGTCGATGCCCTCGAAGGTGGTCTTCACACCGAACTCAGCACCTTCACGGGCCTGGTCGGCGATTTCACCGGCGTGCAGCAGAGCCTTGGTGGGGATGCAGCCGCGGTGCAGGCAGGTGCCGCCTACCTTGTCCTTCTCGATCAGGGCGACGTCCAGACCCAGCTGCGCCGCGCGCAGGGCAGCGGCGTAACCGCCGCTACCGCCTCCGAGGATCACTAGGTCGAAAACGGTGCTGGCGTCGTTCGCCACGTCACGTCCTCCATGCATGGTGCGCCGGGGCCGGCCCTCGTTGGCCGGGCGGCTGTTGTTGGGCCGCGTGTTGCTTTCGGCCCTGGTGTCGGGGGCCCTGTCCTGCCGAGACAACATCTTCGCACTTGTTGACGGGAGGCGGGACGCGGGGCCGCTGTGTGACATATCTCCAAACCCCTGTTCAGGGGTTACTCGCGCGTACTGCGTGCGTAGCGGGGCCGGATTTCGTTTACGGCGAAATCCGCGGGCCCGCACGGAGCGGCCGGGCCCCGCACGGAGTGGCCGGGAGGCCCCGTGCGGGTCGGCCGGGTCCCGCCGACGACGTCGTCAGGACCCGGCCGGTGGCGGCTCAGCCCAGGTCGCCGGCCGCGGTGCGCTCGGCCAGCCGCACCAGGGTGCGGACCGCGGAGCCCGTGCCGCCCTTGGGGGTGTAGCCGAACGGACCGGACTCGTTGAAGGCCGGACCCGCGATGTCCAGGTGGGCCCAGACGGTGCCGTCCTCGACGAACTCCTTCAGGAAGATCCCGGCCACCAGGCCGCCGCCCATCCGCTCACCCATGTTCGCCAGGTCGGCCACCGGCGAGTCGATGCTCTTGCGCAGGTCCGAGGGGAGCGGCATCGGCCAGGCCTGCTCGCCGGTCTCCTCCGCGATCTCGTGCAGCGAGGTACGGAACGCCTCGTCGTTCGCCATGATCCCGAACGTACGGTGGCCCAGCGCGAACACCATCGCACCGGTCAGCGTCGCCACGTCCACGACGGCGTCCGGCTTCTCCTCACAGGCGCGGGTCAGCGCGTCGGCCAGCACCAGCCGCCCCTCGGCGTCGGTGTTCAGCACCTCGACGGTCTTGCCGCTGTACATCGTCAGCACATCGCCGGGGCGGGTGGCCGAGCCCGACGGCATGTTCTCGGCGAGCGCCAGCCAGCCGGTCACATTGACCCGCAGGCCCAGCTTCGCGACGGCCACCACCGTGGCGAACACGGCGGCCGCGCCGCTCATGTCGCACTTCATGGTCTCGTTGTGGCCGGCCGGCTTCAGGGAGATGCCGCCCGAGTCGTAGGTGATGCCCTTGCCGACCAGGGCCAGGGTCTTCTCCGCCTTCGGGTGCGAGTACGCGACCCGGACCAGGCGCGGCGGGGCCTCCGACCCCTGGCCGACGCCCATGATGCCGCCGTACCCGCCCTTCTTCAGCGCCTTCTCGTCCAGCACCTCGGTCTTGAGCCCGTGCTCCTTCGCCGCCTCCAGCACGGCGGCGGCGAAGATCGCGGGGTTGAGCAGATTCGAGGGGGTGTTGATCAGGTCGCGGGCGCGGTTGATCTCGGCGGTCAGGGCGATGGCGCGCTCGGCCGCCGCCTTGAACTCCTTGTCGCGCGGCTTGCCGCCGACCACGGCGACCTCGGCGAGCGGGGCGCCGTTCTTCTTCTCGCCGCTCTTGGCGTTGGCGCTCTTGCCGCCGTTCTGGGCGGCCTTCTGGTTCGCCTTGTACGAGTACGCGCCGAGCAGCGCGCCCTCGGCGACGGCGGCCGCGTCCGCCGCGTCCGCCACCGGCAGCGCGAACGCGCCCTTCTTCGAACCGGACAGCGCGCGAGCGGCCGCACCGGCCGCGCGGCGCAGCGCCTCGGCGTCGTAACCGTCGCCCTTGGCCGGGGCGTCGCCGAGTCCGACCGCCAGCACGACCGGGGCCTTGAGGCCGGACGCGGCGGGCAGCTTGGTCACCTCGCCATCCGCGCCGGTCGCCCCGAGGGTCTCCAGGACGGAGGCCAGCTTCCCGCCGAAGGCCTGGTCCACGGCCTCGGCGCCGGGGGCGACGACGGGGCCCTTGGCCCCCTTCGCCACGCCGACGACGACGGCGTCCGCGCGCAGCGTCGCGGCGGAGGAGGTGCTGAGAGTCAGAGATGTCACGGTGATGGGGTCCCTCTTCCGGATAGTTCCTCGGCCGACGTGGGGTGTCCCCGTCGAGACAGGGACGGGCCAGCCGCGCCCTCGGCATCGTATGCGCGGGTCACCAGGTGCCCGAGCGGCGGGCTGTCGCGGGCCATCGCGAGGGTAACTCTCCCGACGCCACCGGCGTGCGGGCTCGCGAGGACGGACGAGTTACGGGCACCCTCGCCGGCAGCACGCCCGGTGGCGGCCTGCGGGGCCTTCGCGTGTGGTGCGGCGGTGCGGCGGCGGGGATGCGGCGGGGATGTGTGCGGCGAGGGCCGCCTGCTTCTGCCCGCGCCGCCGGAGGGGAGCCGCGCCGTCCAGTCCGTGGACGGGGTGGTGGCGCGTGGAGGTGTGTGGCGGCGCGGGGTGGGCGGTTGGCGCGGTGGGTGGTGGGTGCCTGGGCGGGGGCGGTGTCCGGCGGCGTCGGCCTGGGCCTGAGGCCCCGGCCGAAGGCCCGCCTCGCCGACGCGGCCGGGCTGGAGCAGCGCGGCCGTGCCGGCCGTGCTTGCCGGCCGGGGCCTTGGGCCCTGGCCGGTCGGCCAGGGCGTCAGTCGGCGACTGGGCCTGTACGCGGCGGGGGCGGGTCCGGTGCGAGGCCGCCCCTGCGCCTCTCGGCCATGGCCGGGGCAGAGCAGCCCGGCGGGCGAAGCGTGGCGGGCCGGGTCAGCCGAGGGCGGCGGCGATCAGGGCCGTCGTGGTGGCCGTTTCGGCGAGGGCGCCGAAGACGTCGCCGGTGATGCCGCCGAAGCGTCGGCGGCAGTGGCGCAGCAGGAGTTCCGCGGCGCCCAGCGCGGCGAGGACGGCGAGTGCGTGGTGCACCGCCCCGTACGCGCCGAAGGCCGCGCCGCCCACCGCGCATACGACGACGGACACCGCCGCCGCGCCCAGCGCGGGCCCTGCGGGCACCGCCCCCGCGACCGCCGCGCCCAGCCCCTCCGGGCGTGCCGCGGGAACCCCGTCGCGCGCCGCGAGCGTCAGCGCGCACCGCGCCGCCACCCCGGCCGTGGCCGCCGCCACCGCGCCCTGCGGCCAGCCCGCCCCGTACAGCTCGGCCAGCGCGGCCACCTGCGCGAGCAGGACGAACAGCAGGGTGATGACCCCGAACGGCCCGATGTCCGACTGCTTCATGATGCGCAGCGCGTCGTCCGCCGGCTTGCTGCTGCCGAGGCCGTCGGCGGTGTCGGCGAGCCCGTCCAGATGCAGCCCGCGGGTCAGCACGGCGGGCACCGCGACCGTGCCCACCGCGGCCAGTAGGGCGCCGCCGCCCAGGAGCAGCAGCGCCGCGCCCACCGAAGCCGCGCAGAGCCCGACCGTGAGCCCGGCCAGCGGGGCGTACAACATCCCGGCGCGCGCTGCCTCGCGGTCCCAGCGCGTCACACGTACGGGGAGGGCCGTGAGCGTGCCGAAGGCGAAGCGGAGCCCGTCCTCCCAGGAGGCGTGCGGGGGGTGGGGCGGGGGCGGGGGGTTCGACGGGGGTGCGGGGCGGGCCGGTTCGGCGGGCTCGTCCGCCTCGGTCGGCTCGGTCGGCTCGCTCAGCTGGTCCGGCTCGGTCGGCTCGGTCGCAGCCTCAGGCGCGTCCGTGGGCTCCGGAGGCGCGGCGGGCCGTGGCGGGGCCGTGGGTCTCGGGGGCTCCGAGGGTCCGGGGGGCCCGGGCGGGCGTGCGGGGGACTGCTCCGGCGTGGTGTCCATCGGGTCGCAGGCTATCGCGCACCCTGAAAGGCCATGGGGCACTGGTGGTATCGGAACATCGTGGAGCCCGGCAAGCTGCCGCTGCTCCTCGCCCTGACCTCGTTCATCCTCTCGTTCGTGATCACCCGCACCATCACCCGGCTCATCCGGGCCGGCAAGGGGCCGTTCCGCAACATCGCGCCCGGTGGGCTGCATATTCACCATGTCGTCCCCGGCGTCGTGCTCACCGTCATCGGCGGCTTCGGCGCGATCGCCGGTGCGCAGACCGAGTTGTGGGAGTACCTGGCGGCGGTGGTGTTCGGGGTGGGCGCGGGGCTGGTGCTCGACGAGTTCGCGCTGATCCTGCACCTCCACGACGTGTACTGGACCGAGCAGGGGCGGCAGAGCGTCGAGGTCGTCGTGATCACCGCGGCACTGGTCGGCCTGGTGCTGAGCGGCTTTCTGCCGTTCGGGGTGAACGAGGTGTCAGCCGCCGAGCGCCACGACCGCGGCGCGGTGATCGTGAACGTCAGCGTCAACTTCCTGTTCGCCCTGTTCGCGCTGGCCAAGGGCAAGCCGCGGATCGCGGTGCTCGGTGTGCTGGTGCCGCTCCTGGCGCTCGTCGGCGCGGTCCGGCTGGCGCGGCCGGGGTCGCCCTGGGCGCGGCGCCTCTATCGCCGCAGGCCGCGGGCGCGTCGGCGGGCGCGGCACCGGGCGGAGCGGCATGACGCGCGCTGGAGCGGGGTGCGGCGGCGGTTGCAGGACTGGATCGGCGGGTTCTCCGAGCCGGGCTCCTGACGGCCGTCGGCCCTGCTCACGTAGATCCCGCCCCCGTCAGCGCGGCGACTCGCGACGTGCCGCCGTCGTCTCCAAGCGCTTGCGGTTCAGCCACTTGGGCAGCCCCGGCGCCTCCAGGAACCCCTCGGCCCGCGCCGCCGCGATACCGATCCGCGGCAGGTCGGTGCTCTTCTCGAAGAGCAGATAGCGGGGCTCCCAGATCGGCCGGTACTTGGCGTTGGCGCGGTAGAGCGATTCGATCTGCCACCAGCGGGAGAAGAAGCTGAGCAGCGAGCGCCACAGCCGCAGTACGGGGCCGGCGCCCAGCCTGGACCCGCGCTCGAAGACGGACCGGAACACCGCGAAGTTCAGCGAGATCTGGTCGGCGCCGACCTCCTTCGCCCGCTGGATCAGCTCCAGCACCATGAACTCCATCAGCCCGTTGTCCGAGTCCCGGTCGCGCCGCATCAGGTCCAGGGAGAGCCCGTGCGAGCCCCAGGGCGCGAAGCTGAGCATCGCGCGCTGCCTGCCGTCGCGGTCGGCGCAGTCCAGCAGCACACAGCGGCCGTCGGCGGGGTCGCCGAGCCGGCCGAGCGCCATGGAGAAGCCGCGTTCGGTCTCGCCGTCCCGCCAGTCGTCGGCGAGCCGCAGCAGTTCGGCCATCTCCTCCTCCTCCTCGGGGATGTCCTCGTGGTGGCGGATGCGGACCGTGTAGCCGGCGCGCTTGACGCGGTTGTAGGCCTGGCGCACGGTGCGCATGGCGCGCCCCTCCAGGGTGAACTCCCCGGTGTCGACGATCGCCTCGTCCCCGAGTTCGAGGGCGTCCAGGCCGTGTCGCGCGTACACCGTGCCGCCCTCCTCGCTCGCGCCGATCACGGCCGGGGTCCAGCCGTGTTCGCGGGCCTCGGTCAGCCATCGGTCGATGGCGCCGGGCCATGCCTCCGGGTCGCCGATGGGGTCGCCCGAGGCGAGGGAGACGCCGCTGACCACCCGGTACGTCACGGCGGACTTGCCGGTCGGCGACCAGATGACGCTCTTGTCGTGGCGCAGCGCGAAGTAGCCGAGCGAGTCGCGGTCGCCGTGCCGCTCCAGCAGCGCGCGCAACTGGCGCTCGTCGTCCGCGGAGATCGGGTCGACGACGCGGCGGGAGCGGAAGGCCACGTACAGCACGAGCAGGAGCAGCGCCGTGCTCATGATGTTGATGGCCACATTCGCCCAGCCCGGGGTCTGGATCCCCTCGAAGCGGCCTTCCAGGGCCGCGAGCGAGATCAGCCGCAGTGTGCCGTAGTGCCAGCGGTCCAGGAACGAGGAGCGGTAGTCGTCGGGCGCGGTGTTGGTGAGGGTGACCAGCGCGGTCGCCAGCAGCGAGCCGATCAGCAGCCCGCTCACCGCGACGACGGCGGCGAGCTTGGGGTTCGAGCGGTCGCCCTTGGCGTAGAACTCGCGGCGGCCGATGAGCAGGGCGACGACGAAGACGGCGGTCAGGCCGAGCGAGATCCAGTTCTGCGGGTGACGGGCGACGGGCGCCTGGGTCAGGGCGAGTGCCAGCAGCGGGACGGTCAGCCCGCCGAGGACGAGATTGAGGATCCAGGCGGCGCGCTTGCGGCGGCGCATGGTGATCGCCAGGAACATCGAGAAGGCGCCGGAGAAGAAGCCCGCGGTGAGGAGGTACGGGGTGAAGTACTGGTCGACGTTGTGGCGCCGGATGTCGTTGCCGAAGGACACCCACACCGCGCCGAGGAAGTTCAGCGCGGTGACGGCGCGCAGATACCAGACGGCGAAGGCGGCGGAGCGGCGCGGCCAGGGGCGGCCGCGCCGGGTGGCCTCCGCAGTCGGCTTCGAACGGACCTCTCCCATGTCGTGAGCATATGGGGAGGAGGTCAGGTGATGTCGTCGGCCGCCGGGGCGTCAGCGTCCTGCCTGTCGTCCTGCCCGTCGTCCTGCCCGTCGGGCGCCGGGTCGGGCCGCTCGGGCAGCTCGGCGGCGAGCGCCGCGGCCGCCTGTACGAGCGGCAGGGCCAGCAGCGCCCCGGTGCCCTCGCCCACGGTGACGCCGTGGTCGAGCAGCGGGTCGAGCGCGATCCGGTCGAGCGCCTTCTCCTGGGCCGGCTCGCCGCTGTTCTGCCCGGCCAGCCACCAGTCGGGCGCGCGGAAAGCCACGCGCTGCGCCACGAGCGCGCAGGCCGCGGAGACCACACCGTCGAGGATGACGGGGGTGCGGCGTACGGCGCTCTGGAGCAGGAAGCCGGTCATCGCGGCGAGGTCGGCGCCGCCGCTGGTCGCCAGCAGCTGCAGCTGGTCGCCGAGGACGGGGCGGGCGCGGCGCAGCCCGTCACGGATGGCCGCGCATTTGCGCATCCAGGCGAGGTCGTCGATGCCCGCGCCGCCGCGGCCGGTGACCACGGAGGCGTCGGTGCCGCACAGCGCGGCGATCAGGGTGCCGGCGGCGGTGGTGCCGCCGACGCTCACATCGCCGAGGACGACGATGTCCGTACCCGCGTCGGCCTCTTCGTCGGCGATGGCCATGCCCGCCCGGAAGGCCTGCTCGGCCTCCTCCAGGGTCAGCGCGTCCTCGATGTCGAGACGGCCGGAGCCGCGCCGGACGCGGTGGCGGGTGACCTCCTTGGGGAGGTCGTCGGGGTCGCAGTCCAGGGACATGTCGACGACGCGTACGGGCACGTCGTAGCGGCGGGCCAGGATCGCCACGGGGCTCTCGCCGTCGAGTACGGCGCGTACGAGCCGGTGGGCGGTGCCTGCGGGGCGGGCGGACACGCCCAGCTCCGCGACGCCGTGGTCGCCGGCGAACAGCACGACCCGCGACCGCTCGACGGGCTTGACGGGTACCCGCTGCTGAGCGGCCGACAGCCACTCGCCCAGCTCGTCCAGGCGCCCGAGCGTCCCCGGGGGCAGCGTCAGCCGCTCCCGGCGCTCTTCGGCATCGCGCCGGACGCCGCCGTCGGGACGCTCGATCAGGTCGACGAAGTCATCGAGATTCAGACCGCTCACGGGCGAAACCCTACCGGGGGTACCCCGATGGTGTGGTTGGAGTGCGCGAGCGGGGCCGTTACCTTCCGCGCAGACCATCGTTTGACCTGACGTATCCGCCGTGTGCTGGACATGCGCACGGTCCCCGTCGTCGACCTCGCGGCATGTGTTCGTGCGGCTCGGCTCAGCGTCCGACGGGGCGGCAGTCCCAGGGTGCGTGAGCCTATAAGGGCCCGCGCAGACCAGACGCCGGCACCGCTGCAGCCAGTGGCGGCGCAAACGGGCTCTGAAGTGCGGGATCGGCCGGACTCGTCCGTGCTTGTTGTCGCTTCCACCCTGCGGGGCCACGCGATAACCCAGGATCCTTAAGAGTCTCAGAGACGCTGTTCCGGACCCGCAGGACGGCCTGGCGGGACATCCAGGGGATCGAGATCGAGGGCTATCCGCACGCGTCGGCCGATCGGACGCGGCCCGCGGCGATCGTCGTGGTCCACCACCGCGACGGTCGAAAGATCACGCTGCCTCATATCCACGACAAGCGCGGGCTGTCGGTGCGCCAAGAGGTCCTGGCCATGCGCGAGATCTGGGAGCGGCGGCGCGGCGGCGAGGACTGATGCTCTGATGCCCGGCCGCGGCGTTCAGCCCCGCAGGGGGAGGGCCTGGCCGGCCACGATCAGCAGGACCTGTTCGCACTCGGCCGCGAACGCGGCGTTCAGACGGCCGAGTTCATCGCGGAAGCGGCGCCCCGACGCGGTCGCGGGGACCACACCGGAGCCCACCTCGTTGCTGACGGCGACCACCGTGCGGGTGGTGGCCCGGAGGGCGGAGACCAGGGCGTCGACGCGTTCATGGAGGGCGCGCCTGCCGCCGTGGGCCCAGGTGCCGTCGTCCCAGGCGCCGACGGAGTCCATCGCGTCGGTGAGCCACAGCGCGAGACAGTCGATCAGCAGCGGCCCGCCGTCCCGCGCGAGCAGCGGCGGCAGATCGCAGGTCTCGGTGGTGCGCCAGGAGCCGGGGCGGCGCTCGCGGTGGGCGGCGATACGCGCGGCCCAGTCGGGGTCGCCGTCGCGGGTGCCGCCGGTGGCCACGTAGAGGACATCGGGGAACGCCGCGAGCCGCCGTTCGGCCTCCAGGGACTTACCGGAGCGCGCGCCGCCCAGGACGAACGTACGGCGCGGCAGGTCCGGCACCGCGTGGTACTCCCCGACGACGGCCGTCTCCCCGTCCGGCACGGCCCGCGCCCCCGCCGCCGCGAGCCGGCGGTGCAGTTCGGGGCCGGGCGGGACGGTGTGGTCGAGGTGGACGGCGAGGACGTCGGTGGTCGGGCCGACCGCCCCCGTGGCGCGGAGCTGGGCCAGCGCGCCGGGGCGGCCGAGGACGTCGAGCAGCACCATGTCGTAGGGCTCGGCGGAGTCGGTCAGCCCGGCCGGGGCCGCGCCGGGCGGGAGGTAGAGGAGCCGGGTGGAGTCGGGGCCGGTGACCTCGTAACCGGTGCCGGGGGAGTCCAGCGGAACGGCCCGCACCCGGTGGCCGCTGATCAGGGCCAGCTCCCGGCCGTCGGGGACCCGGCCCGGCGCGGGCAGCCCGGCGGGGAACTCGACGGCCGGGCCCTCGTGGGGGTGTGAGAGAAGCACCTGTACGACGCCGGTCAGCGAGTATCCGGCGCGCGCGGCGGCGAAGGCCGCGCCGGGGGTGAGGTCGAGCAGCAGCGCACCGTCGATCAGCAGGGCGGTCGCGGCCCGCGCCTCGTCGCCCACGGCGACGGCACAGGCCGCGCAGGGGCAGCCGTGGCGCGGCAGCCCGGCGGGGGCTCCGGTGCCCAGGAGAGTGAGTTCCACGCCCTGATCGTCTCGCGTCCCGGTGTGGTGGGCGCGCTCAGGTCACCCCGCCGGGAGTGATCAGTCCCATAGGCTGCTGGGCAGACATCATGTGACCGGCGGGATGGAGGAGGCGGACATGGCATGGACGTGGCGGTTCGAGAAATCCGACGGTACGGAGACGAAGCCCGCGGTGCAGCCCGACGAGTTCCCTACGCAGGGGGACGCCGAGTCGTGGCTCGGAGAGGAGTGGAGGGCCCTGCTGGAGGGAGGGGCGGAGCAGGTGACCCTCTTCGAAGACGGGTCGAAGATCTATGGACCGATGAGCCTGCACGCCGAGGAACCTGCGAGCCGAGTAGCCGAGTAGCCGAGTAGCCGAACGGTGATGTGAGGTGAGGGTGCGCGGCTGACTCAGCCGCGCACTCCGCACAGGTGCAGCAGCGCCGCCACCGCGCGGTACGGGTCGGTGCGCCCGGCGCGGTCCTCCGCCGTCAGCAGCTGGTCCCAGTCGTCGGGGACAGGCGCGTTGTCGGGGGCCTGGTCGGTGAAGACCCGCACGCCGTACCAGGTGTGCAGCGGTGTGCCGATCGCGGTGAGCGTGGTGGTCAGCGTCTCGCGGCGGTCGGCGCGGGCGGCCAGGCCGATGCGGTTGGTGTAGACGGGGGAGTCGAAGGCGGCGAGCGCGGTGGCCCAGTCTCCCGAGAGCCCCGGCCGCAGCGCGAGCGCGTCGGCGTTGCGGACCAGGAGCGAGAGCAGGCCGCCGGGCGCCAGTACGCGGGCCAGGGCGGCGAGCATCGGGTCCGGCTCGGGCACGTACATCAGCACGCCATGGCACAGGACGATGTCGAAGGCGCCCGGCAGGAAGTGCGCGCCCGTGTCGCGGCCGTCGCCCTCGATGAGCCGCATCCGCTCCCGGATGCCCGCGGGCTCGCGCGACAGGGCCTCGCGGACCGCGTCGAGCATGGCCGGGTCGGATTCGATCCCGGTGACCTCGTGGCCGGCCCGGGCCAGCCGGAGGGCCTGGGTGCCCTGGCCGAGGCCGACGTCGAGGATGCGCAGCCGGCGGCCCACCGGGAAGTGGGCCGCGATCTGCTCGTCGAGCTGACGGGCGACCAGCGCCTGCCGGACGGTGTTACGCAGGCTGCCGAGGCCGCTCAGCCAGCCGCTCGCCCCGCCCGCGAAACCGGAAGGGTCCGCGCTCAGGGCCGTTCTCCGCGCTTGACCTGCGGCTTGGGCAGCCGCAGTCGGCGCATCTGGAGCGTACGCATCAGGGCGTACGCCACCACGCCGCGCAGATTCTCGTCGGGGAACCGCTTGCGCAGCTGACGCTTGAGCTGGATGCCGAGGACGACCGAGTTGATGACGATCAGCAGGATGACCAGCATCCACAGCAGCAGCACATAGGTCTGCATGGCCCCGGCCTGGACCATGCTGAGGACCAGGATCACCACGGCCAGTGGCAGGAAGAACTCCGCGACGAAGAAGCGGGAGTCCACGTAGTCACGGGCGAAGCGGCGCACCGGACCCTTGTCACGGGCGGGCAGATACCGCTCGTCACCGCCGGCCAGCGCCTCGCGCTGGCGCGCCATGTCGGCGCGGCGGGACTCGCGCTGGCGCCGCGTCGCGTCCTTGCGGCTCGTCTTCGAGCTCGAATTCGCGAGGCTGCGGCGCTGCGACTGGGCCTCGCTGCGCTTGGGGGTCGGGCGGCCCTTGGGCGCCTGAGGGTCACGGGTCTGCTGCGGCTGGTCCGCGATCACCTTGGCGGTGGCGGCCTGCTCGTCCTTTGAACGGCTACGGAACACAAAGCCCAAGGGTACGGGTTTGCGGGTGTGGGCCCCAGCCCCTGGGGGAACGATCCGGCAACGGCACCGCCTCGGCACCGCGCTCGCCCTTGCTGCTCCTGACTCCTCCTTGCGCCGGAGGCGCCCGGGGATCGATCGTCCTGCAGGAGGAGCACGAGCGGGTCCGAACAGTGCGGTAATGGATGTAGGGCCCGTAGGCTGGGTCTGTTGGATGTGCTGGAGCCGGTAGTCCGTAGTCCGTCAGAAGGGGGCGCGCGAGGCCCATGAGCGGTGTCATGAAGCGTATGGGAATGATCTTCCGCGCGAAGGCCAACAAGGCCCTGGACCGGGCCGAGGACCCGCGCGAGACCCTTGACTACTCGTACCAGAAGCAGCTGGAGCTGTTGCAGAAGGTGCGGCGCGGCGTCGCCGACGTGGCCACGTCCCGTAAGCGCCTGGAGCTTCAGCTCAACCAGTTGCAGGGGCAGTCCGCCAAACTCCAGGACCAGGGGCGCAAGGCGCTCGCGCTGGGCCGGGAGGACCTGGCGCGCGAGGCCCTGTCCCGCCGTGCCGCGCTGCAGCAGCAGGTCACCGACCTGGAGACGCAGCACCAGACGCTGCAGGGCGAGGAGGAGAAGCTGACGCTGGCCGCGCAGCGGCTGCAGGCCAAGGTGGACGCCTTCCGTACGAAGAAGGAGACCATCAAGGCCACCTACACCGCCGCCCAGGCCCAGACCCGGATCGGCGAGGCGTTCTCCGGCATCTCCGAGGAGATGGGCGATGTCGGCATGGCGATCCAGCGTGCCGAGGACAAGACCGCGCAGCTGCAGGCCCGGGCCGGCGCCCTCGACGAGCTGATGGCCTCCGGCGCGCTCGACGACCCCTCCGGTATGGCCAAGGACGACCTCGCCGCGGAGCTGGACCGGATCTCCGGCGGCTCGGATGTGGAGCTGGAGCTGCAGCGGATGAAGGCCGAGCTGGCGGGCGGCACCCCGCAGCAGGCCATCGAGAGCGGGCAGAAGCAGGAGCAGCCCCGCCCCAACATGGACAAGTAGCCCT
Organism: Streptomyces sp. NPDC000941; assembly: GCF_053599555.1. Lineage (NCBI taxonomy): Bacteria > Bacillati > Actinomycetota > Actinomycetes > Kitasatosporales > Streptomycetaceae > Streptomyces > Streptomyces sp. NPDC000941. Next base: position 4,227 of record NZ_JBSFMM010000082.1, on the reverse strand, counting down.
GGACACGTAGCCCCGGACACGTAGCCAGTCCATCGGGCCCCGAAGGAGGTCGTCATGATCGTACGGATCATGGGGGAGGGGCAGCTGAGGGTGGGCGACTCACACCTGTCCGGGCTGAACAAGCTCGATGACGAGCTGCTCGCCGAGGTGCAGAGCGGCGACGAGGACGGCTTCCGTCGCACGCTCGGCGCGCTGCTGGACTCCGTGCGCTCGCTGGGCGAGCCGCTGCCCGACGACTCGCTGGAACCCTCGGAGCTGATCCTGCCGGGCCCGGACGCGACGCTCCACGAAGTCCGGGCGATGCTCAGCGACGACGGCCTCATCCCGGGCTGAGCCGGGCTGAGACGGGCCGCGATGGCGCAGCGCTTACGGTTGGATGCCGTGACTCCCCTCGCCGTCGGGCCAGGTCTGGCCCGTCCGTACCGCTGGCTGACCGCGCATCCGCGCGCGCTGGACGCGCTGCTGGCCGTGGTCGTCTTCGCGCTGATGCTGATCGGCGCCGCCGCCAGCCCGCACACCGGCCAGCGCCCCATCGACCCGATCGACCCGCTCTTCGTGCTGCTGGCCGCGCTCGCCGCGGGCGTGCTGGTGCTGCGCCGCAGATTCCCGATCGGCGTCCTCGCGGTCACCGCCGCGCTCACCGTCGTGGAGGTGGTCACCGCCCATGACGGGCCGCCGCGCACCTCGATCGTGTTCGGCGTCGCGGTGGCCCTGTGCACCGTGGCCGTACGCACCGACCGGTCGACCACGCTGCGGGTCGGCCTCATCACCGTCGCCGTGCTCACCGGGGTCGCGATGCTGTTCGGGGTCAGCCCCTGGTACGCGCAGGAGAACTTCGGCATCTTCACCTGGACCGGTCTCGCCGCCGCCGCGGGCGATGCGGCGCGCAGCCGCCGCGCCTATATCGCCGCCATCGAGGAGCGTGCGGTACGGGCCGAGCGGACCCGCGAGGAGGAGGCCCGCCGCCGGGTCGCCGAGGAGCGGCTGCGTATCGCCCGCGAGCTGCATGACGTGGTCGCCCATCACATCGCACTGGTCAACGTCCAGGCCGGGGTCGCATCGCATGTCATGGACAACCGTCCGGACCAGGCCAAAGAGGCGCTCGCGCATGTACGGCAGGCGAGCCGCTCGGCGCTGGACGAGCTGCGCGCCACCGTCGGGCTGCTGCGGCAGTACGGCGATCCGGCCGCGCCCACCGAACCGGCCCCGGGCCTCGCGGTGCTGGACCAGCTCGTCGACGGTTTCGTCAAGGCCGGGCTGCGGGTGGACGTGGAGGCGGTCTCCCGGGACGGGCTCGGCCCGCTGGCGGGATCGGTGGATCTCACCGCCTACCGGATCGTCCAGGAGGCCCTGACCAATGTGCACAAGCACGCCGGACCGGACGCGAAGGCCCAGGTCCGTATCGTGCGTACGTCCGCCGTACTGCTGATCACGGTCGACGACGACGGGCCGTGCGCGGAGCAGCCCCCGGCGGAGGACCCCGGCGGCGGACACGGGCTGATCGGGATGCGGGAGCGGGTCGCCGCGCTGGGCGGCAACTGCGAGGCGGGACCCCGGCCGCAGGGCGGTTTCCGGGTCCGGGCGAGACTGCCTCTGCAGACGCGGAGAGGGGAGCCGCGTGAAAGAGGGGGCGTAGGGGGAGAAGGGGGCGAAGGGGAGTCATGACGATCAAGGTGCTGCTGGCCGACGACCAGGCGCTGCTGCGCAGCGCGTTCCGGGTGCTGGTGGACTCCGAGCCGGACATGGAGGTGGTCGGCGAGGCGTCGGACGGCGCCGAGGCGGTGGAGATCGCCCGCGACCGGGGCGCCGATGTGGTGCTGATGGACATCCGGATGCCCGGTACGGACGGGCTGGCCGCCACCCGCATGATCACCGAGGATCCGCGTCTCGAGGACGTCCGGGTGGTGATGCTGACGACCTTCGAGGTGGACGAGTACGTCGTGGAGTCGCTGCGGGCCGGCGCCAGCGGCTTTCTGGGCAAGGGCGCCGAGCCCGATGAGCTGCTGGCCGCGATCCGGATCGCGGCGGCGGGGGAGGCGCTGCTGTCCCCGGCCGCCACGAAGGGGCTGATCGCCAAGTTCCTGGCGCAGGGCGGCGGCCGGGACGGGGAGTCCGGCGCGTATGACGCGGCGCGTCTTGACGCGCTGACCGGGCGGGAGCGCGAGGTGCTGGTGCAGGTCGCGGGCGGGCTGTCCAACGACGAGATCGCGGCGCGGCTGGAGGTCAGCCCGCTCACGGTCAAGACGCATGTGAACCGGGCGATGGCCAAGCTGGGCGCCCGCGACCGGGCGCAGCTGGTGGTGATCTCGTACGAGACGGGGCTGGTGCGGCCCCGGGGGTGAGCGGACGGACCGAGGGCCCGGGGGTTGTTCACCGCCCGGGCCCTCAGCTCGCCAGTTGTTTCGTTACGGCAGGGCAAGCATGCGCTCGAGGGCGAGCTTGGCGTGGGCCTCGGTCTCCTTGTCGACCTGGATCCGGTTGACGACCTTGCCGGCGGCGAGCGATTCCAGGGACCAGACCAGATGCGGCAGGTCGATCCGGTTCATCGTGGAGCAGAAGCACACCGTGCGATCGAGGAAGACGATCTCCTTGTCCTCGCTGGCGAAACGGTTCGCCAGGCGCCGGACGAGGTTCAGCTCGGTGCCGATCGCCCACTTCGAACCGGCGGGGGCGGCCTCCAGCGTCTTGATGATGTGCTCGGTCGAGCCCACGTGGTCAGCCGCCGCCACGACCTCGTGCTTGCACTCGGGGTGCACCAGGACATTGACGCCCGGGACGCGCTCGCGGACCTCGTTGACGGAGTCGAGCGAGAAGCGGCCGTGCACCGAGCAGTGCCCGCGCCACAGGATCATCTTGGCGGCGCGCAGCTCGTCGGCGGTCAGCCCGCCGTTCGGCTTGTGCGGGTTGTAGACCACGCAGTCGTCCAGGGACAGGCCCATCTCGCGCACCGCGGTGTTGCGCCCGAGGTGCTGGTCGGGCAGGAACAGGACTTTCTCGCCCTGCTCGAAGGCCCAGTCCAGCGCCCGCTTGGCGTTGGAGGAGGTGCATATGGTGCCGCCGTGCTTACCGGTGAACGCCTTGATGTCGGCGGAGGAGTTCATATACGAGACGGGCACCGTCGCCCCGGCGACCCCGGCCTCGGTCAGCACGTCCCAGCACTCGGCGACCTGCTCGGCGGTGGCCATATCGGCCATCGAGCAGCCCGCGGCCAGGTCCGGGAGGATCACCTGCTGGCTGTCGCCGGTGAGGATGTCGGCGGACTCGGCCATGAAGTGCACACCGCAGAAGACGATGTACTCGGCGTCGGGCCGGGCGGCCGCGTCGCGGGCCAGCTTGAAGGAGTCCCCGGTGACGTCGGCGAACTCGATGACCTCGTCGCGCTGGTAGTGGTGGCCCAGTACGAACACCCGGTCCCCGAGCTCGGCCTTGGCCGCGCGGGCGCGCGCCACCAGGTCCGGGTCGGAGGGCGCGGGCAGATCGCCGGGGCACTCCACACCGCGCTCGCTCCTGGGGTCGGCCTCCCGGCCGAGGAGGAGCAGGGCGAGCGGTGTCGGCTGGACATCGAGGGGTTGGGCGGTGGTCACGTCACGCACCCTTCTTTCTTCACGGGGACCTATTAATCGTCAAAATGACGCTATCTATCATAGCTGCTTCATGTCAGTTTGACGATGCCCATCGCGTCGATGTGACGCATTCCGGAGCGCGGTCCGTGTATGCGAGCATGAACAGGCAGGAAGAAAAGCGCCCGCCCCGGAATGAATCCGGGACGCCATTGGTTTGAGCCGACGGCAAGCAGTCCGTACGACCCGGGAGAGAAGCAGATGACCGTTCAGGACGAGACCACCGCGAGCGAGGGCATCATCCTGTCCGACGCCGCCGCGTCGAAGGTCAAGAGCCTGCTGGAGCAGGAGGGCCGCGACGACCTCGCGCTGCGCGTCGCCGTCCAGCCCGGCGGCTGCTCCGGCCTGCGCTACCAGCTCTTCTTCGACGAGCGCTCGCTCGACGGCGACGTCGTCAAGGACTTCGGCGGGGTCAAGGTCGTGACCGACCGCATGAGCGCCCCGTACCTGGGCGGCGCCTCGATCGACTTCGTCGACACCATCGAGAAGCAGGGCTTCACCATCGACAACCCGAACGCCTCGGGCTCCTGCGCCTGCGGCGACTCGTTCAGCTGAGGTGTGACGCCGCAGGGGGGGGGGCCGGGCCCCGGCCCCCCGCGGCACGCGG
>NZ_JBSFMM010000081.1:0-45909 GCF_053599555.1 Streptomyces sp. NPDC000941 | reverse complement strand
CGGGGGGGCCACCACCACCACCCCCCCGGCGCGCGGGGCAAAAAAGAAGACCCCCGGGTGGCCGGGGGCGGCCCCCCCCCCCCCACCACTCCGCGCGCCGCCAGGCGATCGTCGCCGTGGCGCCCGCGCCTCCCGACGCGGCCCGGAAGGACAGCTGCGAGGTGCCGGGCGGCAAGGTGAACGACTCCTCCGGAGCGCTTCCCGGGACGGCGGTGTGGCGGCGCGACGCGGTGCCGTTGAACATCACGGTCCCCTCGGCGGTGTCCACGACGAGTTCATCGTCCGGGGCCAGGGTGATCGCGTACTCCAGCCAGTCCCCGCCGGCCCGGTTGGCCAGGCGCGGCCGGGTGCAAGGGCCGGTAAAGGTGATCACCGGATGGGCGGGGGCGCTACCGTCGTTCTCCACGGTGAGGTCGCCCGTGGCGCCGGGCGCGCCCCAGGCAAGCGGCCATACGAGCGGCCAGGTCAGGCCCGGCTCCCGCTGCGGGAGTCCGACGGTGTCCCGCCGCCCCACCGCCTCGTAGCGGCGCGGATCGCTGGCCTTCCACTGGAGCGTCATCTTCGCCAGGCGGCTCGCCGCGAACTGCCGGTCGGTGGGGACGACGCGCTGGGTGACCCGGGCGCGCACGGCCAGCGTCTCGCCGTGCAGCCGCACCGCGAGCCATTCCTCCTCGTCGCGTACGGCGGTGGCCAGGCGCAACGCGCGCAGGGCCTCCCGTACGCCCTCGGGCCCGGAGTCCGGGTCCGGCGCGAACCACACCTGCGCGGTGACCGTACGGGCCTGCGCCCACTGCGAACCCGGCCAACCGCCGTGGCCGACCGGGCGGTCGGCGTCGGACGTGTCCAGGGCGGGCAACTCCTCCCAGCCGGTCAGCCCCTCGGCGGCGATCCAGTAGTCGGTGCCGGGGCCCATCAGCAGCCCGGCCCACTGCACCTGCCCATCGGCGGTGATCAGCGGTCCCGGCTCGGCGGCGGTGATGGTCTCGCTCGCCATGTCACCCCCTGGCCTTCATCAGGAACATCAGATCCTCGGCGGTCTGCCGGGCGCTGGCGCCCGGGGCCTCGTAGTAGTGCTCGATGACGAACCCGCCACCCGGTTTGCCCGCCATGGCGAGCCCGGGCGCGGGTCCGGTACGGGCCAGCAGCGCGTTCAGCCGGTTCAGCGGCAACACGGCCTCGGCCTGCCCGGCCTCGGCGAGCAGCGCGAGGGTGCCCCCGGGGCGGGGCAGCACGATGCCGCCCTGGGCGAGTGTGGGGATGGTGGGCAGGTTCACCCCGAACGACTTGCCACCGATCCCCGGCACCCACGAGGGAACCGAAACCTTGACCCGGTTCAGCGCCCCGATCGCCTGGTTGACCAACCCGATCACCCCGTTCAGCGGCCCCCGCACGGCGCCGAGCACGGCGCTGAACGCACCCCGTACGATCCCCGCCAGCCCGCTGAACGCGCGCTGGATGCCGTTCCTGGTGGCCCGGAACGCGGCGGGGATCTTCTCCGAGAAGAAGGACAGCATGGGGCGGATGACGGCCATGATGGCGTGGATGACCGTGGTGATGATGGTCTTGTAGATGTTGAAGTAGGTCTTCACCACGGTCCAGATGACCTTCAGCACGACCGTGAACGCCACCTTGATGGCATTCCAGGTCGCCTGCACCACCTGTTTCGCCACCCGCATCGTGCTGCCGATGACCTGGCCGACGATTTTGAAGGCCGCCTGGACGATGCGCTGGACCGTCTTGGACTGCATGGCCATGTCGACGAGCTTCATGATCAGCGGCATCAGCAGCGCCATGATGGCCCCGAAGACATTCGACTTCATGGCGGTGTTCAGGCCCTTCTGGGCCGTGGTCACCCCCTGGAGCCCTGTCTTCATCCGCCCCATCAGCCCGCCACCGGTCGCCGCGCTGCGGCCCGCGGTGGTCATGGAACGGCCGCTCTTGGCGACGCTGCGCTCGGCGGCGTTGGCTTCTCGCTGCAGGGTGCGCATGGAGTTGGCGGACTTGTCGACATCGCCCTTGACGCGGCCGACGGCGCTGCCGGCCTGGGTCGCGGTCCGGGCGAACTTGGAGACGCCGGCGTCCGTCTGGCTCACGGTGCTGCGCAGGCCGCGGAAGCCGGAGAGGGATCTGTTGAGCGCTTGCACGAGCGACATCGGTCACCCTTCCGGCCCTGTCACTCCAGAGCCTGTACGAGTCGGTTGATTCGTCCTTCCAGGGCGCGGATGGCCTGCTCGGCCTCGCGGATGTTGCGCACGTCCACGGTTCGCTCCCGGCCGGTCGGTCTGCCTGCCGCCGTCGCGGCGCTGCGCTGTTGTCCCAGCGCACGCCGAGCCTGCGCCTCGGCGTGGTCCGCCTTCTCCTCGGCGGCCTCGGCCTGGCCGGCGGCTCGTTCGGCGGCGTGTTTCGCACCGGCGACGGCCGTCTCGGTCGACGACTTGAGGGCGGTCAGTTCCCCCCGGACGCGGAGGATCGTACGGGCGAGAGAGGTACGCGTCGCCGCCACCCGCTGCTCCACGGCCTTGATGGACGCCTTGAGCGATTCCGGGTCCAGACCGCGGGCCTTGTCGCGCATCTCCTGCATGTCGAACAGCGTCTTCTCGGCGTTGAACAGCTTGAAGCCTGCGGAGGCGCCGGTGACTTCGGCGGATCCCCACTTGGCGGCCGTGGTGATACCGGTGACCTCTGCCTTCAGGGCGTTGGCCTCGGAGTTCAAGCCGGTGATCGCCTGCTTCACCCAGGCGTGTTCGACATTCCACTCCTTGAGCTTCTTGTCCAGGGTCTTCCGCAGGTCCTGGACCGATCCGAGCAGGTCCCGCACGGTGTCGCCCATCGTCCCTCCCGCAGGTCAGCCGAAGAATCGCGCCAGCTCCGACGCGGTCGGCCCCGGGTCGTCTGGCTGCCCGCCCGACGCTTCCGCGGCCTCCGCGCCCGGCCGGGGCACCGGCACCGGCGCCTCCGGCGGGTCCGCGTACTCGTCGCGGTTGACCGACGCGTACATCCAGTTGGCGATCGCGAGGTGGTCGACCACCGCCGCCAGCAGATGGTCCGTCAGCCGCCACTCCGCGGCCTCGCCCTCCCGGGCCCGGACGAACGCCGAGTCCGGCGGCAGATGGCGGACCAGGACCGACAGCCGCCGCGAGGACAGCGTCTCCCGGTGCCAGTCGAGCAGATCGACGCCGTAGTACCGCAGCAGATCGGCCTCCAGCGCCTCGGCGTGCTCCTCCACGAGCGCGCCGAGGCTCAGCCTTCCCCCACGCCGAGCCCGGTGTCCTGGCCGTACGCCTCGAGGATCGCGGCGATGTCCTGCACGCTCACCTCGTGTTCGCACAGCCGCTTGTAGCTCTCCTCGCCCATGAGCAGGGCGAGCAGCCCGTCCAGGTCGTTGTCCTTGAGCTCGGCGAGGGCGTGCGCAGAGCGGCGGGGGATCTCGGTGGGCAGGGAGAACGTCTCCCCGTCGACCTCGAAGTCCCAGGTCTGGCCCAGGGCTTCCAGGCGCTGGGCGCGAGCGGCGTTGACATTGAACGGGGGCATGGACGGCGGCTCCTTCGCTGTAACGGTGGTGGGGTCAGGACCCGGCGAAGGCCGGGTCGTTCATCAGCCAGGTGGCCAGCGGGGTGTCGTTGTCCACGGACAGCGCGGTGAAAGTGACGCCGAGGCGGACCGCGGCCGTGCGGGTGAGCTGGAGTTCTTCGGTCTCGGTGACCTGGCCCCTGCGGATGATGAAGCGGTACTTGATGACATCGCCGTCCGCGAACTCCACGCCGAGCATCCGCTCGTCCTTCTTCGGCTCGGCGTCGAGTTCGTAGCGGTACACCTTGGAGCCGGCCGCGGTCTCCGTCACCGCGTCGCCGCCGAAGAAGAACGGCAGGGTGTCCTCGTTGAGCTGGAGCAGCTGGAACTTCACCGTCAGGTCGCGGTCGGAGTAGACGAAGCGGGCCGGGCTGACCGACTGCCAGGTGTCCACCGGGTCGATCTTGTCCTTCTTGTTGAACTTGATGCCGTCGGTGCTGGTGTACCCGAGGTCCTTCCAGGCCGCCGCCCACGCCGTGGACACGTCGGCCGGGACGGTGGTTCCGAGCGGGGCGGTCAGGATGCGGCCGGTCCCCGCTACACGGATCTCGTTGGGGTTCATTCCGGGCATGCGTGGCTCCTTGTGACGAGATGTGGATGAGCGGCAAGCGGGCGGCTACGCCGGGCGGATGGAGAGCCGGGCCGTGGACAGATAGCGGCTGGCCGCGGCGTGGAGGTGGTCGGGCAGCCAGCGGGGGCCGTCCACCTCGGTGATGTCGGTGACAAAGGCGGTGCCGAACGTGGTGCCGCGTACGGTGAACAGCGCCGTACGGGCGGCCGTGGCCACGGTGTGGGCGGTGGGTTTGTCGGGGCCGTACACCTCGAGGTCGACCAGCGGCTGGTCCAGGTGGATGTCCTCCACCCAGACGCCGCCCGCGCGGGAGACCAGAACGGCCTTCTGGGTCCCGTCGAAGTCGGGCGGGGTCCGGTTGTCCACCAGGACCCCGGCCAGTTCTGGGCGGTTCTTCAGATGCTCGACGACGAGGCGTTCGACATCAGGAAAGATCACCAAGGGCTCGGTCATGCGCGCACTCCTTGCTGTTGTCAGGGGCTGCGCACAGCGAAAAGCGGCGGGACCGTGGCCCGTTTCCATGGGCACAGCTCCGCCGCTGTCGCCAAGTGTGACGCAACTCGGGCCCACGCACAACCACTTGTCGTCACTTATCGCTATATGACCAAGGGGCCCGCAGGTCACATGCGTCGCCGGGCGGCACGCTCGGCCGCGAACACATCCTCCAGCCGGTAGAGGAACGCCTTGCCCTGGCGACCCGCGGGCCGCAGCCGTTCCAGCTGCACCCACTTACGGATGGTGGCCGGGGTGACACCCACCTCCAGGGCGGCCAGGTCGGCGGTCACCAGTGCCTCCTCGGGCGCCCGAGCGGTCCTCATCGGCCCACCGCCCCGGCGGTGGACCGGCCGTCCAGGGCGGCGGTGATCTCCTCCAGGGCCATCCCGCCCCGCCCGATGAGCTCTCCCCATTCGGCCTCCGGCCAGGAGTGCCGATGTGTCCGGTCCTCGTGGCAGCCGCAGTCCGGTTGCGGACACCGGCAGCCGGGGTTGATGCACAGCACCGCCCCGCGCAGCGGAAAGGCCCGCAGCGAGACCGACGCGCACAGCGGACATCTGCCGCGCAGCCGCACCACGGGCTCGGCGTCCCCGAGCGCGTCGGAGCAGCGTCGCGCCATTCCGCCGACCTCGTCCAGCAGATGCCGCATCAGCACCGGGTCGGTCTCGACCCGGTCCAGCAGCCCCACGAGGCGGCCCAGCCTGACCTCGACCGATCCCTTGCCGGCGGGCGGCAGCCCCAGCCGGTCGTGGACGGCCTCCTCGAGCTCCACCACACCGTCGGTGATGTCCCGTACGGTGTCGCAGACCCGCATGCGCAACGGCGCCGAGGGTCCGTGCCGGTCGGCGCCCCCGCGCCGCCGCCCGAGCCCGGGGCGGTGCGGGGAGGGTGCCAGCTCCGCCCGCAGCTCGGGGAATTGCCGCGCCAACACGGCCATCCAGTGGCTCGCTCTGATGCGGTCAGGGTGCGCAAGTGCGTCATTGCTCAACAGAATCCCCCATGTCTCTCTGCCCCCTCGCCCACTAGGAACCGCGGACGACGCGGAAGGGTTCCTACCGGAATGGTGCGCTTGTAGGGGCGCCGGCCGCCGACCCACTTGTCGACCGCTGGTGACGATCCAGCCCGCGGGTGAACATGGGAACGTAGGCAGCGCGCGGCGCTGTTGGGCCCCTCCTGGTTGGTGACGCCCATGCATGGACACAACGCTCCCGGGGAAACGGAGCGCGATGCCGTCCTGATGGTCGCCGAACGGCTGAAGGCCGTATACGCGGGCAGGTGTGCTCCGCAGGAGATCGATACCGCCGTGGCCACGGCGTACGCTGCATTGCGCGACCGGCCGGTGCGCGCGTTCATTCCGGTCCTCGTGGAGCGCAGGGTACGCCGCATGCTGAAAGGCCCCGCCAACTGATCCGAGCGGCCGCCGGGGCTCCGGCAGGACGGTGCAGCGGGGATGTGCACATACTGAGGGAATGAAGGGCGCCGCCCGTCGGGACGGTGCCGTGTCAGTGGCCACCAGTGGTGGAGGCCATGTGATCGTGAGCCTGCTTTCCGGGGCCGTCCGGAGTGCCGCGGGGGCGGTGACGGCAACTCCCGTAGTGCTCTCGGCACTCGGGCGGATGCTGACGCCGCGGACGCGTCGTATGTGGCAGGTTCCTGGCGGGGTGCAGATCGAGGTCCGGTACGTGCGGCGGCCCGGAGCAGCCGAGTTCGCGCGTGGGCTGGAGGCCCGGCTGGGTGAGGTGCGCGGAGTGGGCCGGGCGGAGGTGAACGGGACGCTCGGCTGCGTGTTCGTCGGCTGCGAACCGGACGGAAGCGAACCGGGCGGAAGCGATCTGGACGGAAGCGACCTGGAATCCGCCGTCCGCCTCGTCACGGAAGCCGAGGCGGAGGCCGAGGCCGCCGCCCGGGAGACGGCCCGCGGGGAGGGCGGGGGCAAGGCCGGCGCCGACAGGGTGCGGATCCCGCGCGCGGTCGGTTTCCCCGGTGGCCCCGAGGCGCAGGTCGGTGCCGCGGTCCAGGTCGCCGGGAGTCTGGTGGCCTTCGGCGTGGCGGTGGTGGGGCGGATCGCCAGGATCCCGGGTCTGCCACCGGCCGTTCCGGCCCTGCTCGAGCTCACGGAGGCCACTCCTCGGCTGCATGACGCCGCCGCCCGCAAGCTGGGCGCGGCGGCTGCCGATGTCGGCTGGGCGACCGCGAACCTGATCACCACGACGCTGACGTTCCGCCCGCTGGGCCCCGTCGTATCCGGTCTGCTGGCCGCCGTCCGGTACACGGAGGCGAAGGCCCGGCGCCAGGCGTGGCAGGACTGGGCGCTGCGGCTGGGCGGGCGCGACGGGGCGTACCGCCACGACGCCGCTCCGGCCCATGAGCGGCCGACGCCGCTGCCGCAGGGGCCGGCCGGACGGTATGCGCATGCGGCCGTCCCGGCGGCGGTGGCGGGTTACGGCGTCACGGGAGCCCTGAGCCGCAGCCGTGACCGGGCGCTGGCCTCGATGATCGCGGGGATCCCGAGAGCCGCCTGGTCCGGCCTTGAGACCTTCGCCGCCACGGTGGGACAGTGCGCCTCCGACCGGGGAGCCCTCGTGCTGCGCCCGGAGGCGCTGCGCCGGCTCGACCGTATCGATACGGTCGTCCTCGACGCGCGTGTGCTGGCCACCGGTACATGGACGGTCGGCACGGTGGCGCCCCTGGCGCCCGGCGGGACCGCGACCGTGGGTCCTGACCTCGATGAGATCCACGCCGTGATCCACGAGCTGATCGACGGCACCGACCCGGCGCAGCCCCTGGAACAGGGTGGCTGGGCCCTGCGGCCGCTCACCGAGCGCCAGGACGCGGAAGCGGAGCCGCCTGGGCAGGCGGAAGCGGAGCTGCCCGGGGAGGCGGTCGCCCTGGCCGAGGGGTGGGCCGAGCAGGGCGCGCGGGTGCTGCAGGTCGTCCGGGACGGCCGCCTCGTCGCGGTCGCGGGCCTGGTGCCGCAGTTGCAGCCGCTCGCCGAGCATCTGGTGCGGGCGGCGCGCGAATGCGGCCGGGTGGTGCTCGCGGGCGGTCCGCCCGGCCTGCACCGCCGCTTCGGACTGGACGAGGCCGTGCCCACCGGCGGCACCCGTACGGCCGCTCTGGTCCGCTCCCTCCAGGGCGAGGGCCGCGGTGTCGCCGTGGTCGCCACCCGTACCGGACGCGCCCTGGCCCAGGCCGATCTGGGCATCGGGGTGTCCGGTGGTCTGCGCCGGGTGGCGTGGGACGCGGATGTCGCCGCGCCGCCCGATGTGGCACATCTGCTGCTGACCGCTGTTCCGGACGCCCGCAGGCTGAGTCGGCTGTGTGTCCGTATCGAAGCGGTCGGCGCCCTCGCGGGTGCGACGTTGGCCCTGGCCCTTCCTCGGCGTGGCGCCTGGGCGCGGGCCCGTGTCGTGAGCGACGGTACGGCCATCGCCGGGATCGGGACGGGTGTCTGGGCGGGATGGGCGCTGCGCAGCCATCCCGCCCCCGCCGCGGTCGAGCGGACGCCCTGGCATGCCATGACGGTACGTCAGGTGATCGCCCGGCTCGGCACATCGTCCCGGGGGCTCGACGAGGCCGAGGCCGGGCGGCGCCGTCGGTTCGACGGGCACGAGCGGCCGACCGCGGCCGTCACCCTGGTCGGGAGGGTCGCCGAGGAGCTGGCCAATCCGCTCACGCCCGTCCTCGCGATCGGCGGCGGCATCTCGGCGGCGCTCGGCTCCGTACTGGACGCGGTGCTCATCGGTGTCGTGCTCGCCGTCGACGCGCTGGTGGGCGGAGCCCAGCGGCTGGGCGCCGACCGCGCGGCGGAGCGGCTTGTCGAGGCGACCTCGGCCCGGGCCCGGCTGCGCAGGGCGGGCCGGGCCGGCCTCGCCGAGACGTCCGCCGACCACCTGGTGAGCGGCGATGTCATCGAGCTGCGCGCCGGTGACGCGGTCCCGGCCGACTGCCGGGTGCTCGAGGCGACGGGCCTGGAGGTGGACGAATCGAGCCTCACCGGCGAATCACAGCTCGTGCTGAAGTCGCCCGCCCCGACCGCGGCGAGGGCGGTCGCGGACCGGCACTCCATGCTGTACCAGGGCACGACGGTGGCGGCGGGCAGCGCGCTCGCCGTCGTCGTCGCCACCGGAACCGCCACCGAAGCCGGCAGTGCCGCTCAGGCCGCCCCGGCGGGCGCGCTCCCGGAAAGCGGTGTGGAACACCGCCTGAACACTCTGGGCCACTGGTTCCTGCCCCTGTCCATCGCCTCGGGTGTCACGCTGTTCCTCGCCGACCTCACCCGCAGGCGGCCGCTGGGCGCGGCCCTGGGCTCGGCGGTCAGCCTGTGCGTCGCCGCCGTACCCGAAGGTCTGCCCTTCGTCGCCACCGTCGCGGAACTGGCCGCGGCCCGCCGGCTGTCCACCCGTAACACCCTGGTGCGCAGCGCCCCCACCATCGAAGCGCTCGGCCGCACCGATGTGCTGTGCTTCGACAAGACCGGCACGCTCACCGAAGGCAGAATCAGCCTCCAGCAGGTGTCCGACGGCCTTGAGCGGCGCACGCTCGACGCGCTCACCCCGCGGCTGCGGCGGATCGTCGCCACCGCGGCCCTCGCGGGGCCCGTCGGCCCGACGTCGGCGCTCACCCACCCCACGGACCGTGCCATCGCCTCGGGGGCCGAGCGGGTCGGCGCCGCCCCGGCCCCGGAGGGGCGGGAGGCGGCGGACGGCTGGCAGCGGCTGGCGGAGCTGCCGTTCGAACCGGGGCGCGGATATCACGCCGTACTCGGCCGGGCCGAGGGCCGTACGCGGCTGGTGGTCAAGGGCGCGCCCGAGGTCGTCCTGACCCGTTGCGTACAGGTCAGGCGCAACGACACCACCATGCCGTTCACCGCGAGGCTGCGGGAGGCGGTCGACCGGGACATCGACCGCCTGGCGCGGCGCGGCCTGCGGGTGCTGGTGGTCGCCGAACGCATCGGCCCGGACACCGTCGCCGACACTCCCCCGGCCCTCGACGACACGGACGTCAAGGGGCTGCGGCTGCTGGGCCTGCTGGGTCTTGCGGACCCGGTACGGGCCACCGCCGCCGAGAGCGTCCGCCGGCTGACCCGGGCCGGCGTACGGGTCGTCATGCTGACCGGGGACCACCCGAGCACCGCCGCCGCGATCGCCGGTGAGCTGCAGCCGGACGAGGGGCTGCGGATGATGACCGGAGTGGAGATGGACGCGCTGGACGACGCCGCCCTCGCCGAGGCGTTGCCCCGGATCTCGGTCTTCGCCCGGGTCACCCCCGCCCACAAGGTGCGCATCGTCACCACGCTGCGCTCGGTCGGCCGGGTGGTGGCCGTGACCGGCGACGGCGCCAACGACGCCCCCGCCATCCGGCTCGCCGACGTCGGCATCGCCATCGGCTCCCGGGCGACCCCGGCGGCGCGCACCGCCGCCGATGTGGTGGTCACCGACGACCGCATCGAGACCGTCGTCGATGCCATCGTGGAGGGCCGCGCCATGTGGGCCTCGGTCCGCAAGGCGCTGGGCATCCTGCTCGGCGGCAACCTCGGGGAGATCGCCTTCGTCCTGACGACCTCCATGTTCACCGGACGAAGCGCGCTCAACGCACGCCAGTTGCTCCTCGTCAATCTCCTCACGGACATGCTGCCGGCCATGGCCATCGCCGCCCGTCCTCCGGCGGGCAGGGCAGAGAAACTGCTCGCGGAAGGGCCCGAGGTGTCCCTGGGCCGAGCCCTCACCCGCCACATCCGCCTGCGCGCCACCCTCACGGCGCTCGCGGCGGGCTGCGCATGGGCCGTCGCCCGGGCGACCGGCACCAGGGCCCGCGCCGACACCGTCTCCCTGGTCGCGCTCGTCGCCTCCCAGCTGCTGCAGACCCTCGCCGACGCGGGCCGTGATCCCGTGGTCGCCCTCGCCGCCGTCGGATCCCTCGTGGCCCTCGGCCTGGTGGTCGCGCTCCCCGGCCTCAGCCACTTCTTCGGCAGCCGGCCCCTGGGCCCGGTCGGCTGGACGATCGGGCTGGCAGCGGCGGCGGGCCCCGTCGTACTGCCCGCCGCGTGGCACTTCCTCACCGCTCGTATGCGCTCCGACACGGACGCCGGAATGACACCGACGGTTCACCTGACGGTCCCTTGCACTCCATCCGTACGAAGCTCCGGCACCGCACAAAGGAGCGGTAAGTGAAGCATGCACAAGAAAGGCGGCTGTCATGCCGCAGTTGTTCACCACCCTCCTCACCAAGGCCGCGGTCGCCGTACTCGAGGCGCTGCTCATGCGCCTGCTCGTCCAGCTCTGGAACGCTTTCGCCTACCGCGGTCGCCCGATGACGGCCGCGGCCTGAGGCACCGCTTCCAGAAGGACGCCGCGCTACCGCCGGAGCGCCGCGTTACCGCCGGAGCGCCGAGGACAGCAGCGCGGCGGGCGGATCGCCGTCGAGGAAGTCGAAGAGCTCGTCGACGGTCGGTCCGGTGGCGGGGCCGTGCCGGGTGACCGCGAAGGCGGCCGCGGCGTTCGCGCCCTGTGCGGCGGCGATCGGGTCGAGCCCATGGCCGAGGAAGGCCAGGAAGGCTCCCGTATGGGCGTCGCCCGCGCCGTTGCTGTCGACCGCGGTCACGCGGCGGCCGGGGAGGTGCAGCGGCTCGCCGCCCGGCGGGACCAGCCAGCAGCCGGCCGCGTCGGCCCGCAGCAGCACCCCGGTACGGGGGCCGACCCGGGCGGCGAGCGCGGCCGCGCCCCCGCGCGCGTCGGCCAGACCGGTCAGCAGCCTTCCCTCACGCTGGTTGCAGCTGACCCAGTCGCAGCGCGCCAGGACGGGTGCCAGCACCTCCTGCGGAATCTGGTCGACCAGGGGGCCCGGGTCGAGGCAGACCCGGGTGTGCTCCGGCAGCCGCGCGACCAGCGACGCCAGGATCGGGCCGTTGACCGGGTAGGCGAGCCCGTATCCCGAGATCTGCACCATGTCGCCGGGGCGCAGCGCGGCGAGCACGGCCGTGGCGTCGGCCTCTGTCAGCCGGGCCTCCGCGCCGAGGCTGGTGGCGAAGGTGCGCTCGCCTCCGTCGTCGACGAAGGCGACGCAGAATCCGGTGTCCGCCTCCGCGACCCGGTCCAGCACCATCTCGATGCCCGCCCTGGCGAGGTCCGCCCGCACCCGGTCGCCGAACGGCCCGGTGCCGTGGGCGCCCGCGTACAGGGTCGGCAGGCCCAGCCGGCGGGCGGCGGTGAGGACGTTGAATCCGCCGCCCGTGGTGAGGTTGGTGTCCTGGGACACGGTGTCGCCGCCGCGTTCGGGCAGTGCGGGCACGCGCATCACCAGGTCGACGATGGCGTTGCCGACCAGGACCAGCCGGCCGCCCGTGGGCTCGCCGGGGACGCCGTCCCGGGCGCTGGGGTTCACCAGCCCGTTCATGAGAGCTCCCGCGTGGCCGGGGCGGACAGGACCTGCTGCTGGGGACGCTGTCCGGCGGCCTCTTGGCGGACGGTGCCGTCCAGCCTGCGCAGCAGCGCGTAGACGCCGGCCGAGAGGGTCAGTGTCACAACCCACCCGAGCCCGTTGGAGCCGATCCAGCTGTGTGCGAGCGGCCCGGAGAACCACACGTCGGTCGGGCCGGTGCTCGCCTCCGTGAACAGCAGGCCCACCACGATGGCCATCGCCCAGGCGATCATCGCGGCCCAGGCGACCCCGCCCCGGAACCAGTAGCGGCTGGAGCGCCCGACGTCCATCAGGGCCGCGCTGTCATACGACCGGCGGACGATGAGGTCAACGGCGAAGACGCCCACCCAGGCGTTGATCGGCACGGCGAGAAGGGTGAGGAAGGTGATGAACGGGCCGTAGAAGTCCTTGGCGATCAGGATGAAGTAGATCCCGCCCGCGAAGGTGACGATCACGTCCAGGCCGACGGCGAGGGTGCGCCGGACCCGTATGCCCAGGGTGATCATGGTGAGTCCGGCCGAGTAGACGGACAGGTGGTTGGAGAGCAGCAGCCCGCCGAAGGCGGCGATCAGATACGGGATGGACATCCAGGTGGGCAGCATCGCGTTGATGGCCGAGACCGGATCGGAGGCGGACGCGAGGTCCGGCTCACCCGCCGCGAGCAGTGAGCCCAGCGAGATCAGCACGACCAGCGGAATACCGGCGCCGAACGCGGACGCGGCCACGAGCCGCCCGCCGGGGATCCGCCGGGGCAGATAACGGGCGTAGTCGGCGCCGGTGTTGGCCCAGCCGATCCCGGTCCCGGCGGCGATCATGCCGACGCCCACGACCATCGCGCTCACCGGACCGGCCGGCGCGTGGCCCACCTTGCCCCAGTCCACGGTGGCCGCGAGAAAACCGATCACCACCAGGTTGAGCAGGCCGAAGACATAGCTGGCCCATCTGTTGATCCACATGATGGTGGCGTGTCCGAGGCCGCTGATCAGCAGGGTGCAGCCGATGAAGACCAGCAGACAGACCACGGTGAGCACGGTGTTCCGCCGGATGCCGAAGGCGACGTCGAGCAGCGCCAGCAGGGCGAAGGCGGCCGTGGTGGTGTTGATGGTCTCCCAGCCGAGCCGGCTCATCCAGGTGACCAGCGTGGGGCCCGCGTTGCCACGGACCCCGAACACCGCCCGGGACAGCGTGAGGGCGGGCGCCCCGCCTCGCTTGCCGGCGATGCTGAGCGCGCCCACCAGGGCGAAGGAGCCGAAGGACCCGAGCACGGCCACGACGGCCGCCTGCCAGATGTTCAGACCGCGGAAGCTGACCAGAGCCGCGCCGAGCGGCAGGCCGAGGATGCTGATGTTCGCGGCGAACCAGGTCCAGAACATCTGTCCGGCGTGGCCGTGGCGCTCGGTGTCCGGAACCGGCTCGATGCCACGGGTCTCCACGGAGCCGACGCGGTCGTTCTCAGAAGCCGCCATGGTGGTACCTGTCTTTCTGTACGGGGTCAGGCCGGGCCGGCGCGCAGCGCGAGCAGGGCGGTGGCCAGCGGTTCCAGGTCGAGGCCGTTGACCGAGCGCAGGGTGGCGAGGGCATCGGCGGGCAGTCCCGAGGCCCCGCTGATGGCTCCGGCGATGGCGCCCGCGATGGCGCCGATGGTGTCGCAGTCGCCGCCGAGGTTGGCCGCCAGCAGACACGCCCGCCAGGGGGAGCCCTCGGCGAGGGCCAGTACGGCGAAGGCCGCGGGGACCGACTCCTGGCTGGCGACGCTGGTGCCGACCAGGTCGCAGACGCGGTCCAGGGCCTGGTCCTCGGGCAGACCGCGGACCAGGTCCACGGCCCAGCGGATACGGGCGGCGATATCGGCACCGGCGACCCAGTGGCCGCGCTCGGCGCCGGCCTCGGCCGCCGTGATCGCCGCGGCGAAGGCGTCCTCCAGGTCTCCGCCGTCGATGCCCCGGCTGACGGCCGCCGCCACGGCGGCCGCGGAGGCGATGCCGATGCCGGTGTCATGGGTGACCTGGCAGGCCGCCGCCACCCGGTCGATGAAGGGCTCCAGCGGGGTGGCGGGGAAGGCGACGCCGACCGGGGTGATCCGCATGGCCGCGCCGTTGGTGGCCCCGGACTTACCGGCCTCCTCCGGCGGTACGCCGCGGGACACGGCCTCCAGGGCGGCCTTGGTGGAGGGGCCGAGCAGATCGAAGGAGCCCTTGGCCTTCATGGCACGCTCCCACTCCAGGAGTTCATGCGCGAGCCGCCGCGGGTCGACGCGCCCGCCGTCCTCGGTCAGCAGCCGGCCGACGATGAGGGCCTGGTCGGTGTCGTCCGTAACCGACCCGGCGGGCATTCCGGCGCTCACCGGGTTGTCCGCCGGACCGGCTTCAAAGCCGGTGACGGTGCCGAACCGGGCGGTGATCGACCGCCGGGACATGATCTGGGTGGGCATGCCCAGGGCGTCGCCCATGGCCAGGCCGTACAGGGCGCCGAGCGCGCGGTCGTGCTGGTGGTTCATGCGGGGCTTTCTGTCGGTGTGCGGAGGTACGTCGGGCGCGCCATGGGGCACGGGCCGGCTCACTGGGGCGGTTCGCCGAAGCCGAGGTGCAGTTGGAAGCGGCCGGGGTCAAGCAGGCTGGTCACCTGCTCGACGATCCGGCCGTCCGCTCCGCGGCTGACCCGGCGGGTGTTGAGCCAGACCTCTCCCTCCGGGCGGCGGAGCAGTGTCGCCTCTTCGGCGGCCAGTGGCCTCACGGACGCCCACTCGTCGCCATGCGTGGCTTGCAGTCCGGCCGCGGCCAGGGTCTTGGTCAGCGAGTCGTCGAGAAGCCCGCGGACCGGGACGTCGCCCAGCGTCGGGACCAGCGGAACCCTGCTGCGCTCCAGCGAGACAGGAGTGCCCTCGGGCAGCACGCGCAGCCGGTCGAGCGCCATGAACTCGCTGCTCTCCAGCCCCAGGTCCGCCGCCAGTCCGGCATCGCGCACCGCTTCGAGACGGAGCACCTCCGTGGTGATCCGGGCGCCCTGGTCGGCCAGGGCCCTGGTCCATCCCAAGCTGTTGTCCAGCAGGCTGCCGTCGAAGGCGACGAACGAGCCGACGCCCGCGTGCGTGGAGATCAGCCCTTGTTTGCTGAGCTCGTCCAACGCCTGGCGGACCGTGGTCCGGCTGACCGCGAAGCGCCGGGTGAGCGCGTGTTCGCCGGGCAGCCTGCTGCCCGGTTCCAGAACGCCGCTGTGGATCTCACGGGCCAGAACGCGGGCGATGCGCTGATGCTTGAGGACCTGTTTAGGCATGTCTGGAAGCTAGCCATACATGTCCAGTCCTGTCTAGTACGAGTTTTTCT
Source organism: Streptomyces sp. NPDC000941 (assembly GCF_053599555.1). Lineage (NCBI taxonomy): Bacteria > Bacillati > Actinomycetota > Actinomycetes > Kitasatosporales > Streptomycetaceae > Streptomyces > Streptomyces sp. NPDC000941. The sequence goes on along the minus strand of NZ_JBSFMM010000081.1, from coordinate 30,531 downwards.
ATCCGTCATTGCCGGTGATCGATAGGGAGGCTCCACATGGTGTGGCGGCAACCGGTGTGCGATCTCCCCATTGCCTCGTTCACCGGCTCCCCATGAGGATCTTGCGCACCCTGCCCCGCGATCAGGAGATGCGTATGCCCACGAACCCCCTCAAGACGTCGGAAGCAGAGGCGAGCCGTGAGGAAACCTGGCTTGCCCGGCTGGCGTTGCGGTTCACCCGCTTCTCCGAGAAGTGGCTGCCCGATGCCCTCGGCTTCGTCCTGATCGGCACCTTCGTGGTCCTCGCCCTGGGGCTCGCCTCCGGGGAGAGTCTGCTGGGCAAGCCGAGCGACCCGGAAGCGACCAGCGGCTTCGGCCTCGTGGACGCATGGGGCAAGGGTTTCTGGTCACTTATCGAGTTCACCCTGCAGATGGCGATCATCGTCATCGCGGGCTACGCGGTCGCGGTCTCGCCGCCGGTCGCCCGCCTGATCGCCCGGCTCGCCGCCGTGCCCAAAACCCCGCGCGGCGCCATCCCGTTCACCGCCGCAGTCGCCATGGCCACCTCGTATGTGAACTGGGCCTTCAGCCTCGTCTTCACCGCCATCCTCGCCAAGGAGATCGCCCGCCGACTGCCCGGAGTCGACTACCGCGCCATCGGGGCCATGGCCTTCCTCGGTCTTGGCACCGTATGGGCCCAGGGCCTGTCGGGATCGGCCGCGCTGCAGGTGGCCAGCGCGGTGTCCAGCCCCGCCGCCGTGCAGAAGATCATCGCCGAGGGGCGTGGCGGCAGCGGGGTCATTCCGCTGACCGACACCATCTTCCTCTGGCAGGGCATCGTGGCCACGTTGGTCGTCTTCGTGGTCGCGGTCACCATGGCGTGGTTCCTGGCCCCGTCACCGGAGCGTGCGATGACCGCGGAGCGCCTTGGTATCGATCTCGGTCCCGCGCTCCGTACGAAGAGCCCGGACTCCCGGCGCAGCCGCCCCGGCGAGTGGGTCGAGTACAGCCCGACCTTCACGATCGCGCTCTTCGTACTGGGCCTGTGGTATCTGGTCCGCCACTTCACCCAGGCCAAGGGCAATGCGCTCAACGCGCTCGATCTGAACACCGTCAACCTGATTCTGATCCTGCTGGCCCTCATCCTGCACTGGCGGCCCGTACACCTCGCCCGCGCCTTCCGGGAGGGAGCGCCTGCCGCCTCTGGCGTGTTGCTGCAGTTCCCCTTGTACGGCGGCATCTTCGGGATGATCGCCTTCACCGGACTGCACCAGACCATCGCCGACTGGCTGGTGTCGGTGTCGAACGAATACCTCTACCCGGCCCTCATCGGCGTCTACAGCTGTGTGCTCGGGGTGTTCGTACCCAGTGGCGGTGGCAAGTGGGTGGTCGAGGCGCCGTACGTCCTCGGGGCGGCCAACGAACTCCATGTGAACCAGGGGTGGATGGTCGTGGTGTACGACCTCGGCGAGGCCAGCGCCAATCTGCTCCAGCCGTTCTGGATGCTTCCCACCCTCGCCATCCTCGGCCTGAAGGCGCGCGACATCATGGGCTACACCTTCGCCATGTTCCTCGCACTGTTTCCCACGGTGCTCGTCCTCGTGACGCTGCTCGCTCAGACCCTGACCTTTCCCTGACCGGCGACGGTGTCCCGGATCTCGACGGCGACCGCGGTGAGTCCGGCCTCGGTCTTCTGGTCGTTGATGGCGAAGCCACGTTTGCGCACCGAACTGGCAGCCCTGGAGGCGACCTGACCACCCGCCAGGTCGGTCTATGCTTCTACATGCGTGTAGATCAGAACCCCACATGTATGAAGGAGTGAACGCCGCGATGGTGTTCAAGCGACTGCTCGGCTCGCTCGGTGTCGGTGGCCCCACCGTGGACACGGTCCTGGAGGGCGGGCCGGTGCGTCCCGGTGGTCCACTGAGCGGGCAGGTCCATCTCAAGGGCGGATCCTCGGACTTCGAGATCGAGCAGATCACCCTGGAACTGGTGGCCCGGGTCGAGGCCGAGCACGAGGACGGGGAGCACGAGGGCGTCGTCGTCTTCGACCGTTTCACGGTCGGCGGCGGGTTCCGGCTCGCCGAGGGCGAGCACCGTAGTGTGCCGTTCTCCGTCCACATCCCGTGGGAGACCCCCGTCACCGAGCTGTACGGGCAGCCGCTGGGCATCATCATGGGGGTGCGCACCGAGCTCGAGGTGAAGGGCGCCAAGGACAAGGGCGACCTGGACCAGCTGACCGTGGGCCCACTGCCCGCACAGGAAGCCGTCCTGGAGGCGTTCGGGCAGCTCGGCTTCGGCTTCAAGTCGGCCGATCTGGAGCTGGGCCACATCGGCGGCACCGGCCAGACGCTGCCGTTCTACCAGGAGATCGAGCTCGCCCCCGCCCCGCAGTACGCGCACGCGGTCAACGAGATCGAGGTCACCTTCCTCGCCCACCCCGGCGGTATGGAGGTGGTCCTGGAGGCCGACAAGCGCGGCGGGCTCTTCTCCGGCGGCCACGACGCCCTCAACCGCTTCACCGTCAGCCACGACGGGGTCGAGCACCGCGACTGGAACGCGGAGGTCGACGCCTGGGTCCGGCAGCTGGTCGACAGCCACGCATCGCATGGCCAGTACGGCACCCCCTACGGGCAGGGTTACGCCCACCACGACGGCCACGACGGCCACGACGGCCACGACGGCCACGGACACGACGGGCAGCACCGCTCAGGGCCGAGCACCGGCGCGGTGGTCGCGGGCGTCGCGGCCGGGGTCGCGGTCGGTGTCGTCGGCGGAATCGTGGCCGCCGAGGTCGTGGACGAGATCGGCGATGCCTTCGAGGACGAGGAAGAGGACGACTGAGCCGACCCAGGGCCACACCGTCATCGGCGGCCCCGACGGCAACGTCGACGACAACGCCGACATGACCGCGTGACCGCGTGACCCAAGGAGTAACCAGGAACCGGAGGGGGCGTACGCGCACCCCCGCTACGCCCCCTCCCCCGGCCGCCCTGGACATCCGGCTACGATCGACTCACCCTCCGCTACGGCTTCCTTTCCGGTAGCTCTCTACATACCTGTAGATTCTGTTTCTTCCTCATCTGGCGGAAGTACTGGCAAGGAGATACGGATGGCGCTGTGGGACCGCATCAAGGACTCGGCCCAGATGATGCAGGCCCAGCTCACGGCGAAGAAGAACGAGTTGCAGAGCGGGGCATTCCGGGACGCGAGCATGGCGATGTGCGCCCTGGTGGCGGCGGCGGACGGCACGATCGACCCGTCCGAGCGACAACGCGTCGCCCAGCTCATCACCACCAACGACGTGCTCCAGCACTTCCCGCCGGACGATCTGCACCACCGCTTCGAGGAACACCTCGACAAGCTCACCGAGGACTTCCCCCTCGGCAAGGTGAGCGCCATGAAGGAGATCGGCAAGACGCGGAGGAAGCCCGCGGAGGCACGAGCCGTCATCCAGATCGGCATCGTCATCGGCTGCGCCGACGGCTACTTCGACGACAGCGAACGGGCCGTCGTCCGCGAGGTCTGCACGGCCCTGGACATCCCGCCGACCGAGTTCGACCTGCACCGCGCGCTCCGCGCTCCCCGCCGATACCGATCCCTGGACGAGCTTCCCCAGGTGGCCGACGACCGGCCGTCGCCACGAGCGGACTCGGGTACGGCACAGGCGGTGCGCCCCGAGGCCGCCATACCGGACGACGACCTTCAGGTCTTTCTCAAGGCACTGGCCAGCACGACGCGCCAGAAGCTCTATTCGCACTTCGCGGACGGGGAGGAGCTGACGGTCGGCGAGGTGGCCGAGCGTGCCGGACTCGGCCCGTCGACCACCTCCGAGCACCTTGCCGTCCTCCGCCGCGGAGGTCTGCTCCAGTCGACGCGTACCGGCAAGCTGGTCCGCTACCGGGCCGACCAGGAGGGCATCGCCGAACTGCTCGATCAGCTCCACTCCTACCTGCTCTCCCCTTCGGAACCGCGGGACACTCGCGCTTCCCAGAGCTAGCGGCGAGTACCCAGGGGAGCACCTCTGGCGGCACCGGGTGCCACATGCGGGGCGAATGGCGGTCGATTCAGGCCCGTCGGCGCGCCCCGATTACGACCGATTTCGTCGCCTCTGTAACGCATATTCCCCGCAATCGAGCGCACCGCCTCCCTTTTCATTGGCACCTGGTGCCACTAACGTTCACATGGCTTCCAGGGTGCGATGAAGAGCCGATCGACGGCCCGACCGAACAAGGGGGGACAGCGATGTTCCGGAAGATCCTCGTTGCCAACCGTGGTGAAATCGCGATTCGGGCGTTCCGAGCCGGCTATGAGCTGGGCGCGAAAACCGTCGCCGTGTTCCCGCACGAAGACCGCAACTCGTTGCACCGGCTGAAGGCCGATGAGGCGTACGAGATCGGTGAACCGGGGCATCCGGTACGGGCCTATCTGTCCGTGGAGGAGATCGTCCGCGCGGCGCGAGCGGCGGGCGCGGACGCGGTCTACCCCGGGTACGGATTCCTGTCCGAGAACCCCGCCCTCGCGCGTGCGTGCGAGGAGGCGGGCATCACGTTCGTCGGCCCTGACGCGCAGATCCTGGAGCTGACCGGGAACAAGGCGCGGGCGGTGGCCGCGGCCCGGGCGGCCGGTGTCCCGGTGCTCGGCTCCTCACAGCCCTCCACCGATGTGGACGAACTGGTCCAGGCGGCGGAGGAGCTCGGCTTCCCGGTGTTCGTCAAGGCCGTGGCCGGCGGTGGCGGACGCGGTATGCGACGGGTCGAGGACCGGAGGGCGCTGCGCGAGTCCATCGAGGCGGCATCCCGCGAGGCCGCCTCCGCGTTCGGCGACCCGACCGTCTTCCTGGAGAAGGCCGTCGTCGAGCCCCGCCATATCGAGGTGCAGATCCTCGCCGACGCGCAGGGCAACGTCATGCACCTCTTCGAGCGTGACTGTTCGGTGCAGCGTCGGCACCAGAAGGTGATCGAGCTGGCGCCCGCGCCCAATCTCGACCCGGAGCTCCGGACGCGGATCTGCGACGACGCGGTGAAGTTCGCCCGGCAGATCGGCTACCGCAACGCGGGCACGGTGGAGTTCCTGCTCGACCGTGCCGGGAACCATGTGTTCATCGAGATGAACCCGCGGATCCAGGTCGAGCACACGGTGACCGAGGAGGTCACCGACGTCGACCTGGTGCAGGCACAGCTGAGGATCGCCTCCGGTCAGACGCTGGCCGATCTCGGTCTTTCGCAGGAGACCGTCACGCTGCGCGGTGCCGCGTTGCAGTGCCGGATCACCACCGAGGATCCGGCCAACGGTTTCCGCCCGGACACCGGCATGATCAGCGCGTACCGCTCGCCGGGCGGCTCGGGCATCCGCCTGGACGGCGGCACCGCCCACGCCGGTACGGAGATCAGCGCGCACTTCGACTCGATGCTGGTCAAGCTGACCTGCCGGGGCCGGGACTTCGACACCGCGGTCGGCCGCGCCCGGCGTGCCGTGGCCGAGTTCCGCATCCGCGGGGTGGCCACGAACATCCCGTTCCTCCAGGCCGTACTGGACGATCCGGACTTCAGGGCCGGGCGGGTCACGACGTCGTTCATCGAGCAGCGCCCGCATCTGCTGACCGCACGGCACTCCGCCGACCGCGGTACGAAGCTGCTCACCTACCTCGCCGACGTCACGGTGAACAGGCCCCACGGCGAGCGGCCGGCGCTGCTCGACCCGACCACCAAACTGCCGCTGACCCCCGCCGCCGCCGAACCGGCTGCCACCGAACCGCCTGCCGGCTCCCGGCAGAGGCTCACCGAACTCGGTCCCGACGGCTTCGCGCGGTGGCTGCGCGACTCGCCGACCATCGGGGTGACCGACACCACCTTCCGTGACGCCCATCAGTCGCTGCTGGCCACCCGCGTACGGACGAAGGACCTGCTCGCGGTGGCCCCGGTGGTGGCACGGACGCTGCCGCAGCTGCTGTCCCTGGAGTGCTGGGGCGGCGCCACCTACGACGTCGCACTCCGCTTCCTCGCCGAGGACCCCTGGGAGCGCCTGGCCCAGCTGCGCGAGGCGGTTCCGAACATCTGCCTGCAGATGCTGCTGCGCGGCCGTAACACCGTCGGCTACACCCCGTACCCGACCGAGGTGACCGACGCCTTCGTCGAAGAGGCCACGAACACCGGTATCGACATCTTCCGGATCTTCGACGCCCTCAACGACGTCGGGCAGATGCGCCCCGCCATCGACGCCGTACGGAACACCGGCACCGCGATCGCCGAGGTCGCGCTGTGCTACACCGCCGATCTCTCCGACCCGTCGGAGAAGCTGTACACCCTCGACTACTACCTGAGGCTGGCCGAGCAGATCGTGGCCGCCGGCGCGCACATCCTGGCTGTCAAGGACATGGCCGGGCTGCTGCGCGCCCCGGCCGCGGCCAGGCTGGTGTCCGCGCTGCGCCGGGAGTTCGACCTGCCGGTGCATCTGCACACCCACGACACCGCCGGCGGCCAGCTCGCCACCTATCTCGCGGCGATCCAGGCCGGTGCGGACGCGGTGGACGGGGCGGTGGCCTCCATGGCGGGCACCACCAGCCAGCCGTCACTGTCGGCGATCGTGGCCGCCACCGACCACTCCGACCGGCCCACCGGTCTTGACCTCCAGGCCGTCGGCGACCTGGAGCCGTACTGGGAGACCGTACGCGCCGTCTACGCCCCGTTCGAGGCCGGTCTGGCCTCGCCGACCGGACGCGTCTACCACCACGAGATCCCCGGCGGACAGCTGTCCAATCTGCGCACCCAGGCCATCGCGCTCGGCCTCGGCGACCGCTTCGAGGAGGTCGAGGCGGTGTACGCCGCCGCCGACCGGATGCTCGGCCGCCTGGTGAAGGTCACCCCCTCGTCGAAGGTGGTCGGCGACCTGGCACTGCACCTGGTCGGGGCCGGCGTGGCGCCGGAGGACTTCGAGGCCGAGCCGAACAAGTACGACATCCCCGACTCGGTCATCGGCTTTCTCCGCGGCGATCTCGGCACCCCGCCCGGCGGCTGGCCGGAGCCGTTCCGCACCAAGGCGCTGCTGGGCCGCCCGAACCCCAAGCCGACCCCCGGGCTGTCCGCCGAGGACCGTGCACTGCTGGAGAAGGACCGGCGCGCGACGCTGAACCGGCTGCTGTTCCCCGGGCCGACCAAGGACTTCGCCACCCACCGCCAGAACTACGGCGACACCAGCCTGCTGGCCAGCAAGGACTTCTTCTACGGGCTGCGCCCGGGCAAGGAGTACGCGGTGGACCTCGAGCCCGGTGTCCGGCTGCTCATCGAGCTCGAAGCGATCGGCGAGGCCGACGAACGCGGGATGCGTACCGTGATGTCCTCGCTCAACGGCCAACTGCGGCCGATCCAGGTACGGGACACCTCCGTGGCGTCCGACATCCCGGCGACGCAGAAGGCCGACAAGGCAAACCCCGGCCATGTCGCGGCCCCCTTCGCCGGCGTCGTCACGCTCACGGTCGCCGAAGGGGACACGGTCGAGGCCGGTGCCACCGTGGCCACCATCGAGGCGATGAAGATGGAGGCCACCATCACCGCCCCCAAGGCGGGGAAGGTGTCCCGTCTCGCGATCAGCCGGGTCCAGCAGGTCGAGGGCGGTGACCTGCTCGTCGAGCTCAGCTAGAGCCGCCCCCGGGGGCGCCTCGGTCACCATAAGGTTCCTCAGTCACCGAAAAGTGCGTTCTTCCATGTCAGCGGCCACTCTCCTAAAGTTCCCGAGTAACCACAAGAGAGCACGCAAGGAGACTGGCAGCATGGCCATCACTCTGGTGAACCCCGACGGATTGCCCAAGATCGATGTCTACCGGCAGGTGTCGATCGCATCCGGGTCGAAGCTGGTCTTCATCGCCGGGCAGGTCGCCTGGGACGCCGAGGGGAACACGGTCGGCGAGGGCGACCTCACCGCGCAGGTCGAACAGTGCTACCTCAACATCGGCACCGCCCTCGCGGGGGTCGGCGGCTCCTTCGACGATGTGGCGAAGCTGACCGTCCACGTCGTCGACTGGACGCCCGACAAGATGCCCGCGCTCCTGGAGGGGATCTCCCGGGCGGCCGCGAAGCTGGGGGTCACCCCGACCCCGCCGGCCACGCTGCTGGGCGTTGCGGCACTGGACGTACCCGACCATCTCGTCGAAATCGAAGCCACCGCGATCCTCGACTGACAGCGCCCTGCCGCGCGGCGCCGCCATCTCGGCCGGGACGCCACGAGGAAGGCCGCTCCCGGAAGTCGGGAGCGGCCTTTGCGACGCTGCGGTCACGCCGTCGGGGTCGTCACGGGAGTGTCAGCCGCAGCGACTCCATCCCGATGTTGGCGCGTACCAGCCTGGCCCGGGGCGAGGTGCCCTCGGCGATGGCGTACTCCGGAATCCGGCGGTGCCACTCCTCGAAGAGGAGCTGCATCTCCAGACGTGCCAGATGCGTACCCAGGCAGCGGTGCACGCCGACGCCGAAGCTGGTGTGCGGATTGTCCGGGCGGTGGAAGTCGATGTCATGGGGGCGCGGCCAGCAGGTCTCGTCCCGGTTGGCCGTGGTCAGATGGGTGTTGACCAGGGTCCCGGCCGGGACGGGGCAGCCCGCGATCTCGACGTCCTCGGTGGTGACCCGGGGCAGGAACGGGGCCGGTGGGTCGAGCCGCAGCAGTTCCTCCACGGCGGCCGGGACGAGGGAGGGGTCCTCGGCCAGCTCCCGGCGCCGCTCGGGGTGGGTGGCCAGCCGTTCCATCGCGAGACTGAGCGCGTCGGTGACGGTCTCAAGCCCGGCGAGCACGAGCATGAGGCAGACCCCCATGGCTTCCGTGTCGGAGAGGTGGTCGTCGCCGTCGATGGCCAGGATCTCGCTGAGGATGTCGTCGCCGGGCCGGGCGCGGCGGGTCTGTATCAGCTCCCCCAGATAGTTGCCCAGGGCCATGGTCTGTTCCACCCTGGCGGCGCGCTCCTCGTCGGTGAGGGCCAGCTCGCCGACGGCGTCGGCGGTGAGTTCGAGGGCGGCGTTCTTCGACTCGATGAAGCGGTCGCGGTCGTCGAGCGGTAACCCCAGCAGGGAGAGCAGCGCCTGCGCCGGGAAGGGGACGGCGATATCGGCGACGAAGTCGCAGCCGCCACGGGGCTTCACGGCCTCCACGAGGTCGATGGCCTGGGCGCGCAGCGACTCCTCCAGGGCCCGGATCCGGCGCGGGCCGAAGAAGGGCTGCAGGATCCGCCGGTAGTGGGTCTGCTCGGGCGGGTCGAAGGCGAGGGGGATGAGGGGATAGCCGGTCTCCACGGCGTCGAAGGCCTTCTTGGCGGAGAACCGGTTCGGCTCCTTGAGCACCGCCTTGACGGCGGCGAGGCTGGTCACCGCGAGGCCGTCGTCCATGGGCGCCGGCTCCGGGCGGGCCATCAGCATCCGCCAGGCGTCGTCCCGCCGCTCGGCCACCGGGAGGTCTCTGACTACGCGCACGGTGTCGCTGTCAACACTGGTCATGGGCAGTAGATCCGTTCATGGTCGCTCTCGCTGTTCATGGAGTTGGAGATGGCGCGGGGGTGCCGGTCCGGTGGCTCACTTCCGGTCCGGGCCCGCGTTCGCACGGCTCAGACCCGGACCGGCATCCGGGCCGCGCCGCGCAGGCTGAGCAGACCGTTCCACTCGACGTCGCCGTCCAGGCTCAGCGCGGGGAACCGCCGCACCAGCTCACCGATGGCCACCCTGCCTTCGATCCGGGCCAGCGCCGCACCGAGGCAGTGGTGGATGCCGCCGCCGAAGGCCAGATGGCGGCGCGCGTTCTCCCGCTCCAGCCGGAGCTCTTCCGCGTCGGGGCCCCAGAACGTCTCGTCGCGGTTGGCTCCGGCCAGGTTGGCGAGGATGAACGATCCGGGCGGGATCTCGAATCCGTCGACGTGGTAGGTCTCCAGCGTCACCCGCCTGCTGTTGTGTACGGGGGCGTCGTAGCGCAGCAGTTCCTCGACCGCGTTCTCGATGAGGTCCGGCGTGTCACGCAGGAGCTTGAGCTGGTCCGGATTGCGCAGCAGCGCGAGGGTTCCGCCGGAGAGCAGGTTCACGGTCGTCTCGTGGCCCGCGACGTACAACATCGCCACCTGGGCGACCAGTTCGTCGTGGGTGAGCGCGTCCCCGTCGTCCTCGGCGGCGATCAGTGCGGTGAGCAGGTCGTCGGCGGGGTTGTCACGCTTCCAGGAGACGGCCTCGCCGACCAGGGCGAACAGCTCCGCGTCGGCCGCCTCGACGGCCCTCATCACCTCCACGTCGGTGGTCGGTTCGACGGAGCGCATCAGGGTGTGGGAGAGCAGGCGCAGTCGGTCGTTGTCGGTCGGCGGCATGCCGAGCATCTGCGAGATCACGGTGAACGGCAGCGGGAACGCCAGCGCCTCGACCAGGTCGACCGTGCCGGCTTCGGCGATGGCGTCGAGCGCGTCGTCGACGAGCGAGCGGATCCGCGGCTCCATGGCCTTGATGGCTCGTGGGGTGAACGCTTTGGAGACCAGTCTCCGCAGCCGGGTGTGGTCCGACGGGTCCCGGTCCAGCAGGGCCAGCCCCTTCAGCCGCGGCTCGTCCGTGACGCCCGCGTTCGTATACGCGTCGCGGAACGGCCCCGGGGCGACATGGCGCTGCTCGACGGAGAGCCCGGAGCGCAGCAGGGCGTCCACGTCCTCGTAGCGGGAGAGCATCCAGAAGCCGCCCGGATGCTCATGGACCGGCACATGCCGGCGCAGCTCGGCGTAGTGCGGATAGGGATCTTCCATGAACTCCGGCGTGAACGGGTTGAAGATGACGGGCTCGCTCTGCGGTGGGGTGCTCACAGTCAACTCCTGTTCCGAGCTTGCGTGCGCACGCGTCGGCTTCCGCGTACGGCGGGTGAGGGGCAACGGACCGGCCACGGAAAGGCGAGGAACAACGTCGTCGCAGACAAAGGGAATAACTACGCCTTTACATCTTTCCCCCGTAACTCCGGCCACAGCGTGACCCGAAACCCCGCGGTCGCAAAATACCCCGAAAACGAACTTACCTGTCCACTCTTACAACCGACGGCAACGCTACTCAGACCGACAGCACGAGGCAATGAACGCAGTGTGATAATCCACTTGCGGCGGAGAACGGAGCGTGACTCCGATCCGCCCTCTTCGGTCAACTGCGGCAACAAAGGGCCGAAGCTCGGAGTTCCCCGCCGAATACGGATACTCGGCGCAATCAAGGGACCGTGTATTCGGCACACTTCTGTCCAACACCTGGGCACACAGCACGAGTTGGCGATTCCAACCCGTCGCCGGCGACAGACGAATTATGGTACTCGTGGTGCACCCGGCCGGTGAGCGCGGAATCCTGCAATCCGGTCCAGTCCGGCCCGGCCGATATCGCCATGTATTCCTTCGCGAAAGGGAGTTCACTCGAAAAAGCGTCGTCGGGGCCGGTTTGCCTGATTCACCTGTTCTGGCTTCTTCACCTCAAGGAGGCAAGGAACCCCATGTCCGACGAGCTGTCGTCCCGCCGTCTGCCGTCGTTAACAAGCTTGCGCTTCATCTTGGCCTGCCCCGTCATCTGGTACCACGTCAGCTATGTTTCGGGGATCTTCGACGGTTCTCTGCACAAGTCGCTCGCCATCGTCTCGCCGTTTGCCGCGGGGGCCGTGAGCGCCTTCTTCATCCTCTCCGGGTTCGTGGTGACCTGGGTGTACAGACCCGGCGACCGGCCCGCCTCGTTCTGGCGGCGCCGCTGGTGGAAGATCGTCCCCAACCATCTGCTCGGCTGGACCGCGACCCTGGTGCTCTTCGCCCTCGCCGCCAAACAGATGCCCATGCCGTCCCCGCCCGGAGACGGGACGGCAGCCGCGGTCACCAACCTGTTCCTGGTCCAGGACTGGGTACCCGACTACCACCTGTACTCGGGCTTCAACACACCTGCGTGGTCGATCTCCTGCGAGGTGTTCTTCTACGCGCTCTTCCCCGCCCTCATCCTCGTGGCGCGCAAGATCCCCGCGCGGCGGCTGCGGCCGGTGTGGGCGGCGCTGGCCGGGGTGATCGTCCTGATCCCGCTGATCTCCGCCGCGATCCCCGGACCGGAGCTCTACGACTGGCTGCCCATCAATGAACGCAGCCTGTGGTTCGTCTACATCTTCCCGCCCGTCCGGCTGCTGGAGTTCGCTCTCGGCATCGTCACCGCCCGCCTGATCCAGACCAGCACCTGGCCGCACATCCGCCGCCGGTACCTGGGGATCTTCCTTTTCGTACTCTTCGCCGCCCTGCCCTCCCTGCCCCCGCAGTACGCGATGGGCTCGGCGGCGGCCCCCGCCCTCGCAGTGATGATCGCGAGGACGGCCCTGGCCGATATCGAGGGCCGCTCACGACGGCTGCCCCGCCCGGCCCTGATCCTCCTGGGCGAGTCCTCGTATGCCCTCTACATCACCCACGCCCCGCTGATGATGGCCGCCCGCTATCTGGTCGGGCCCGACCCCGACCTGGCTCCCTGGGTGGGCTTCGCATGGGTCCTCGGAGTGATCGCCGTCGCGATCCCGCTGTCCGTGGTCGTCTTCCGGTACTTCGAGCTCCCGCTGATGCGCCGTTGGGCCCGCAGCCCCCGGACTCCGACCCCGCCCCAGTCCCAGCCCGCTCCGGCTCCCACTCCCACTCCCACTCCCTCGACGTAACCGGCCATACCAGGGCGTGCCGTGAGGGTTCACCGGACCAGGGTCCGGTGAACCCTCATGTCCTGTTACCGTCATCCCAGTCGCTCGGTCCCGCCTTGGCCCGGGCCCGGTATTTCTCCTCCGCCTGGTCTTCGGGGTGGCGGCGAGGGCGCGTGTCCCGTCCTTCCCCAGTCATGGACGTCCTTGGCGGGCCACGGGTCGCACCAATTTTTCTTCGCACCCCGGCGGGGTGCCAGACGCCGGCGACCTGTGATGGCCCGCCCCGCCCGGCGGCGACGAAGGACTCCTTCGCCCTGGCCGAGGCGCTGATCGGCCCCTATCTGGCGCGTCTGGCCGACCGGTTCGGCCAGACCCGCGTTCTGCCGTTCTCGCTGGTCGCCCACGGCGCCGCCATCCTCGGCGTCCTGGCTGTCACCTCCTCGACCGTACTCATCGCCGCCGCCATCTGCGCCGGCGCGGCCGTCCCCCAGCTCGGAGCTCTCTCCGCGGCCCGCTGGGTCCATCTGCTGCGCGACGAGCGGACCGGTGAACTGCCCACCGCCTTCTCCCTGGAATCGTTGGCCAACGCCACCGCCTTCCTCCTCGGGCCCGTCCTGGTCACCGCGCTCGGTGCGGCCGACGACACGGCCCTGGCCACCGCCACCGTCGCGGCCCTGATCCTGAGCGGAGGAGGCGCCCTGACCGCCCAGCGCCGCACCGCACCCCGGCCCGCCCGCGGGCACACCACCGAGAGCAGCGAGAGCAGCGAGAGCACCGGGAGCACCGGGAGCACCGGGAGCACCGAACGGACGCTGCTGCGGCCGGACTCCCTCCTCCTCGCCCTGCTCAATCTGGCCATCGGGCTCTACTTCGGCACCATGGGCGTCTCGGTGAGCGCCTTCGCCATTGGACACGGCATGCCCGAGGCGGCCGCGCCGATCACCGCCGCCGCCAGCCTCAACGGACTCCTCTCCGGCTGGCTCTACGGACTGCGTCGGCGCCGCGCCCCGGCACATCTCCAACTCGTCGTCGCCACCGCGTACCTGGCAGGCACAGGACTGCTGCTTCCCCTCGCACCATCCGCGATCTGGCTCGGCGCAGCCGTGGTGGTCACGGAGGCGGCGGTGCCGCCGACGCTCGTCCTGCTGAACGTGCTCACCGAGAAGTCCGTCCACCCGACGGTTCTTACGGAGGCGTTCACCTGGAACAACTCGGCCGGCGCGCCGTCACCGCCCGGGAGCTGGGGCTCAGGAACAGAAGTCGGCGACGGTGTGGGTAAGGATGTCGGTGAGGCGGTCCAGCGAGGCGAGGTCGACGTACTCGGTGGCCGCGTGGGCGCCCGCGCCGTCGACGCCGAAGAGCAGGCAGGGGATGCCCGCGCGGTCCAGCAGGGCGCAGTCGGTCCAGAACGGCTCGGCGCGCACCACGGGCGGATGGCCGAGGGCCTGTTCGGCATGGCGGGTGAGGGCGCGGACGATGGGCGCGTCGGGGTCGGCTTGGAAGGGTTCGCGGTGCAGGCCGGGGGTCAGCCGGTAGCGGAAGTCGGGAACGGTGGCGGCGAGGTGGTCGAGGACATCGGTCAGTTCCCGCTCGACGGTGTCGGCGCTCTCACCTGGCACGGTGCGGCGCTCCAGGGTGATGCGGCAGTGCGCCGGGTAGGTGGAGGGTTCCTGGCCACCGTGGATGACGGAGGCGTGGACGGTGCCGGCGCCCAGGAGGGGGTGTGCCGGGCCCTGCGCGAGGCGCTGTCCCAGTTCCTCCAGCGCGACCAGGAAGTGGCCGGCCTTGGCGATGGCGTCGATGCCGAGCTCGGGGCGCGAACCGTGGGCGGCACGGCCTTCGATCTCCACGTCGTACCAGGCGAAGCCCTTGTGGGCGAGGGTCAGTTGGAGATGGCTCGGCTCGGTGACGATCGCCGCGTCGGCGGCGAAGGACTCCAGCACCTCCGCGGTGCCGTGGCTGCCGTACTCCTCGTCGGCTACGCAGGCGACGATCACGTCGCCGCGCAGCGGGCCCTGGGCGGTGGCGCGTGCGGCGGCGACCATCATGGCGGCGATGCCGCCCTTCATGTCGAAGGCGCCACGGCCGTACATCTTGCCGTCGTGGACCCGCGGGTCGAGTGGGTCGCCGTCGTAGTCGGCGAGGCTGACGGTGTCGAGGTGGCCGTTGAGCATGAGCGAACGACCGCCGCCGGTGCCACGGGCGATCGCGACGAGTGAGGGCCGGCCGGGGCGCTGTTCCAGGCTGTGGACCTCGAAGCCGCGGGCGGCCAGCCATTGGCCGCAGAAATCGGCGATGACGGCCTCGCCGGCCCCGCCGGGGACGAGGTCCGGGTTGACGGAGTCGATGGCGATCAGCCTGGCCAGCAGGCGGCCGGGGTCCGGGTCCAGGGCGTCGGGAGCCGCTGGAGGCGGCGGAGTCGAGGGGGTTTCGGGGAGCATGGGGGCCTTCCGACGTGTCGATGCCACCCCGGGGTCAGGGGCGGGTGGCACGCGGGGGGTGGCGGTGTTTTGATCGGCTGTGGGCTCTGTGCGGGCCGCCGTGGGCGGTCAGTCCTGGTCGGCGAGGCGCAGGAGGGTGGTGGCCAGCACGTCGACGCCGTGGGCGCATGACTCGGGCGTGGAGTACTCGCGGGGGTTGTGGCTGATGCCGTCGTACTCACCGCGGACGAAGATCATGGCGGTGGGGCAGAGCGCGGCGATCTCCTGGGCGTCGTGGCCGGCGCCGGAGAGCAGGGAGATGTGCTCCAGGCCGTGGTCGTCGGCGGCCTGGGCGATGACCTTCTGCACACCGTCGTCGAAGGGCACGTAGCCGGTCCTGGCCATCCGCCGGGTGGTCAGCGACAGGCCCGGCCGGCTGTTCTCCAGGTCGCGCAGGAACGCGGCCAGGGCTTCCTCGGCGCGGGCCATCTGGGCGTCGTCGGGGTTGCGCAGATCGACGGTCATCTCGGCGCGGGCCGGGACGATGTTGGTCAGGTCCGGGTGGACGATCAGATGGCCGACGGTGGCGCGCAGCTCGCCGTACTCGCCGGAGTCGACCAGGGACCGCAGGTGGACGATGATCTGCGCGGCGGCGAGGCCGGCGTCGGCGCGCAGATGGGTGGGGGTGGTGCCGGCGTGGGCGGCGCGGCCGTGGATGGTGATCTCCTGCCAGGAGATGCCCTGCACGCCGGTGACGACACCGACCGGGACGTCGTGCTCGGCGAGGACGGGGCCCTGTTCGATGTGGCATTCGACGTAGGCGTGGGGCGGGGCGAGGCGTACGTCGGTGGGGCCGGCGAAGCCGGTGCGGATGAGTTCGGCGCCGAGGGTGTGGCCGTCGCGGTCGGTCAGGGCGTGGGCGTACTCCAGGGTGAGGCGGCCGGCGGCAACGGCGCTGCCGAGCATGTCGGTGCCGAAGCGGACGCCCTCCTCCTCGGTGAAGATGCCGACCTCGATCGGGCGGCGGGTGGTGATGCCGCGTTCGTCGAGAGTGCGCACGACCTCGATGCCGCCCAGGACGCCGAGGCAGCCGTCGAAGGCCCCGGCGGTGGCGACGCTGTCGATATGCGAGCCGGTCAGGACCGGGGCCGCGGTCGGGTCGGTGCCCTCGCGGCGGCCGTAGATGTTGCCCATCCGGTCGATACGGACGGCCAGTCCCGCCTCTTCCATCCAGCCGACGACCCGGCGGCGGCCGGCCGCGTCGGCGTCGGTCAGGGCGAGGCGGTTGACGCCGCGCAGGCCGGTGCGCTCGTCGTCGTACGCGCCGATCTCGGCGAGGTCCATGAGGGACTGCCACAGGCGGTCACCGTTGACCGTGATCTTCGGGCTTGTCATGGCTTGTCTCCAGGTGGTTGGCGCCGAGCGCTCAGTGATCGGTGGTGGAGTGCGGGTTGGCGGCCGTGCCCTCGGTGCTCAGCAGTACGACGACCGAGGTCGCAGCCAGCCCCAGCGCCGTACGGCGTTCTCCGACGCCCGCGCCGGTGAGCACCGCGCGCAGACCGGCGAGCGTCGCGGCCCCGCAGGGGCCCGAGGAAACGCCGAGGGCGGCGAGGCGGGCGGCGGCGTGGGCGCTGTCGGCGTCGGGGATGGCGACCGCGGCGTCCAGCCCGCCGTTGAGACAGGGCCAGGCGATGCTGGACGGGGTGCCGCAGTTCAGTCCGGCCATGCTGGTCTCGCCGGTGGTGACGCCGACGGGTGCACCGTGGATGAGGCTTTCGAGGACGCAGGGCGCCGCCTCCGGCTCCACCGACAGCAGCGCCGGAGCCCGCCCCGAGGGACGGCTGCGGTAGTGGGTGATCACGGCCTGGGCCAGCGAGCCCACGCCCACCGGGATGGAGACGAGGTCGGGTCCGTCGGCGATGCCCTGTGCCGCCAACTGCTCGTCGATCTCGGCGCAGAGGGTGGAGTAGCCCTCGACGATCCATCCCGGGATCCGCTCATAGCCCGGCCAGGCGGTGTCCTGAACCAGGACCGCGTCCGGTGCGGCGGCAGCCCGGGCCGCCAGGCGTACGGCCTCGTCGTACGCCCCCTCGACCTCGGTGACCTCGGCCCGCTCGGCGGCGATGGCCGCCACGGCCTGCGGATGCACACCCTGCGGAACGAAGACGTGGGCGTGCTGCCCGAGCAGACGTGCCGTACGGGCCACCGCGCGGCCGTGGTTGCCGTCGGTGGCGGTCACCAGGGTGACCGGACCCGACGCTCGCCCGCTCGCCGCGGCCCGCTCGGCCAGGGTGCGGTGGACCGCCCAGGACGCGCCCAACGCCTTGAAGGCGGGCAGCCCCAGACGGCATGACTCGTCCTTGACGAAGACCCGGCCGACCCCCAACCCGCAGGCCAGTTGCGGGAGTTCGGTCAACGGGGTGGGTGCGTAGTCGGGCAGCGCGGCATGGAAGCCCCGTACCTCGGCGGGCGCGGGATCACACCGCCAGGTACGGGCACCGGGCCGTACGAACCACGGCAGCGTACGGGAGGGGGAAAGGTTCTCAAGCACGCGATCAGGGTCCGATATCCCCCTAGGATCGGTCCAGCGAATGTTTTCAACGTATACTCATCGGAAAAACCGACCATTAAGAAAATGAGTGGGCCGGCGATGTTCGATCTGCACCGACTGCGCCTGCTGCGCGAACTCAAGCACCGCGGCACTCTGGCGGCCGTCGCCACAGCCCTGTCCTACGCGCCCTCTTCCGTCTCCCAGCAGCTCTCCCAGCTGGAAGCCGAAGTCGGCGTCCCGCTGCTGGAGCCGGTCGGCCGGCGGGTGCGGCTGACCGAGCAGGCCGAGATCCTGGTCGCCCACACCGAAGCGGTCCTCGAGCGCCTGGAGCGCGCGGAGGCCGATATCGCCACCTCCCTCACCGAGCTGACCGGCACCCTGCGCATCGCCTCGTTCCAGACGGCCGCCCTGGCCCTGGTCCCGACCGCGCTGAGCCTTCTGCGCGATCTGCACCCGCACCTGCGCGTCCATGTCACGCATATGGAGCCGGAGAAGGCCCTGCCCGCCCTGCAAGCCCGCGACTTCGACCTGGTCCTCGCCGAGGAATACCCCGGCAACCCCAACCCGCGGCCCGCCGAACTCGAACAGGAAGACCTGCTCGAGGACCCCCTGCACCTCGCACTGCCGGAGCCGGCCGAGGACACCGAAGGCCCGGACACCGAAGGCCGGGGCACCGACTCCCCGCTGGCGGCGCTGCGTTCACTGGCGGACCACCCCTGGGTGATGGAGCCCGAGGGCACAGCCGCACGGCATTGGGCCATGACCCTGTGCCGCAACGCCGGCTTCGAACCCGACGTACGGTTCGAGACCACCGACCTGCTGCTCCACCTCCGCCTCGTCGAGCAGAAACACGCCGCGGCCTTCCTCCCCGACCTCGTCTGGAGCGGCCGACCTCCGACCGTCACCCTGCGACGGCTCCCCCGCGGCCAGCGCACCCGCCGCGTCTTCACCGTCGTACGCCGTGGCCGCAGCCAGCACCCCGCCGTCCTCGCCTGCCGGGACGCCCTGCTCCGGGCAGCCGCCCTCCGCTCGGATCAGGCGTAGGGCGGGACACCTCACCGGCCAAGAACAACTTTCCTCCGCCGGTCACATTTCCCCGTCGCGCTCCGTCAGGGCAGTGAGAGCAACACGAAAGCCCTGAGGAGACAGCGATGGAAACACGTTCGATCACGGCCGAGGTCCCGATGGCTCCGCGGATGTCCGAGGACCCCGCGCAGCTCGTGCCCGAACTGACGGAGGCGTCGGCGGCGCTGTTCAAGCTCACCGGCAACGGTTCGGTACCGCGCTCCACGATCAGTCTGATCCAGTTGCGTGCCGGTCAGATCGTCGGCAGCACCTACCTGACCGTTCTGCACACGGGCTTCCTGCGCAAGGCCGGGGAATCGGAGGAGCGGATCACGTCGGTGGCGTCCTGGCAGGACTCGCCGTACTTCACGGGTGCCGAGCGCGCCGCGCTGGCGCTTGTGGAAGCCGTGCTCCAGCCGTCCGCGGATGGCGAGCGGGTTTCCGACGACCTGTACGCACAGGCGGCCGAGCACTACGACTCCAAGGCGCTCGCCACGCTGATGTTCGCGATCGGCCAGGTCAACTTCTTCATCTCCATAGCGCTCATCGCCAAGCCGGTGCCCGGCCGGTCGTTCACCGACCCGTGGAAGTGAGGCCACCGGGGTAGAGCCCGACGTTCGGGTCCCGGGGCGGGACTCGGGACCCGAACGGGCGTGGGCGGGCGCTTGTGGAATTCTTCGTCCCATGAGCACACCACCGGACGGATTGCCCATCTACCGAGTCCTGACCGGACCGGACGACGCCACGTTCTGCCAGCGCGTGAGCGAAATGATCGGCCTTGGCTACGAACTGCACCAAGGTCCCGCCGTCACCTTCAACGGTGAGAGGGTCATCGTCGCCCAGGCGCTGATCTGGCCGACACGGCCGTAGGCACCTGCCGCGCAGGAAGGCACCCTGCCGTCCTGTCCACCGCGCGCCGGAGCTCTGACCGTCAGCTGCGCGCCGCAACGACGACCGTCGGCACGATGGCCAGCGCCAGGATGCCGCCGCCGACGGCCAGGACGGGATAGCCGGGGCCTGCGACGACCAGGCCGGAGGCCAAACCGCCCGTGGCGCCCGCGATGGCGATGGAGACGTCGACCCACCCCTGGGTCCTGGCACGGGTGGCCAGGGGAACGGCATCCGTGATGATCGCGGTGCTGCTGACGAGGCCGAGACTCCAGCCCACGCCCAGCAACGCGAGGGCCACCGCGAACACGGCGGCGGAACCGACAGGGGCGTTGGCGGCGACGATCCCGGCGGCCAGCAGGACCAGCGCGGCAGCGGCGGCGACCGTGAGCCGGCCGTACCGGTCGACGAGCCAGCCGGACAGGGGCGCGGGCAGATACATCGCCCCGATGTGGATCGAGATGACCAGGCCGGAGGCGGCGGCACCGTGGCCGTGGCCGTGCATATGGACCGGCGTCATCGTCATGATCGCGACCATGACGAGCTGGGTGACCACCATGACCAGCGCACCCACCAGAACGCCGGAACCGCGCCGTCCGGCCGCCGGCCGCACGCGACCGCCGACATCGTCCGGGCGCGCGACCGCCGCGGCGGCACGCTCCGCCTCCAGCGTGCGGGCCAGCAGCAGCGGGTCGGGACGCAGCCATACGGCCAGAACCAGGGCGGCCAGCGCGTAGGCGGCACCCGAGAGTAGGAACAGCCCGGTCAGGCGGGGGATGCCGAGGGCGTGCGCAAGGTCACCGGCGGGCGCGGCGAGATTGGGGCCGACCACGCCGCCCAGGGTGGTGGCGACCAGCACGGTCGACACCGCGCGGGCGCGGTACGCAGGATCCGCCAGGTCGGCACCGGCGTAGCGGGCCAGCAGATTCGTCGCCGCACCGGCACCGTAGACGAACATCGCGGCCAACAGCAGCACCGAGCTCCCGGCGACGGCGGCGGCGATGACGCCCGCACTGCCGATGGCACCGGCCAGGTACCCGGCGGCAAGACCGGGGCGGCGGCCGCGCGCTTGAGAGATACGGCCGACCGCGACGGCCGCCAGCGCGGAACCGGCGGTGGACAGGGCGCCGAGCAGACCGGCGAGGCTGGTGGAGCCGAGCATGTCCTGCGCGAGCAGGGCACCGACGGTCACCCCCGCCGCCAGCCCGGCGCCGCTGAACATCTGAGCGGCAATCAGGACGATCAGGACGCGGCGCTGCGCCTGAGACCGCGGCAGATCCTCGGCCCGAGCGGGCACGGTAGTCGTCACAAGAGAGTTCTTTCGCTAGGCGCGACCCGGACGGCGACAGACCGGCGGCAGGCCACCGGCCCGCCCCCGGCCGCGCGGTCAGCCCCGGTCGCCCAGGTCCAGCCGGTCGAGCAGCCCGGCGCCGGTAAAGGCGGCGATCAGTTCGTCACGGCCCTCGGTGAAGTGCGCCCAGCTGTCGTAGTGGACGGGCACCACCCGGCGGGCACCGAGGATCCGAGCGGCTTCGGCCGCCTGCGCGCTGTCGAGGACGATCAGCGCGCCGTCGAAGAGGACGGAGAAGCGGGGAGCCCCGGCGAACAGGATGGCGGTGTCCACCGGGCCGAGCCGTTCGGCGATGTCCTTGACCAGGTCGAGCGAGGCGTTGTCGCCACTGACGTAGACCGCGGGAAGACCCTCCCCGGTCAGCACGAATCCGACGACCTGGCCGGTGATCGGCTCGACGTCCTCGCGCGCGCCGGGCCCGTGGACGGCGGGCACGCCCGTGACGGTGATCGTGCCGCCGCCGGGGCGGTCCAGCTCGATCGACTCCCAGTCGGCCAGCCCCTTGGCCCCCTCCCCCAGGCGCTGCCCGCCCCCGGGCGTGGTCAGGGTCAGCGGGACGTCGGCGAGCAGGGCCCGGCCGGAGTCGTCGAGGTTGTCGGGGTGTTCGTCGTGGGAGAGCAGGACCACGTCGATACGGCCGAGGTCGGCCGGCGCGGCGGAGGAGGGCGCCGTCTTGGTCAGCTGCCCGCCCGGCACGTGGTAGTCGCGGGGCTCGTCGAAGGTGGGGTCGGTCAGGAATCGCAGGCCCCCGTATTCGAAAAGGGCCGTCGGGCCGCCGAAGACACGGACGGGGATCTGCTCAGTGGGCATACGGGTGCCAGACATGAAAACCTCACGGATGTAGAGCGGCTTATCCGTGAGGGACGATAGCCGTGTCTCACGGATGAACACAAGCCGTACCATGACAGCCATGAGCGAGACCCCGACCGCCGAATCCGTGCCACCGCCCGCGCCGGGGGCGGAGGAATACCTCGCCCTCGACTTCGCCAACAGCGCCATCGCGCTGCCCGGCGGGCACTTCATCGATCTCCTCGGCACCCCCGACGCCACGAATCGATGGCTGACCGAACGCGGCCTCGCGCCGGCTGACGCCGGGGTGCAGGAGATGTGCACGGCGCAGCTGCGCTCCCTGCGCGAACACCTCAGATCGCTGTTCGCCGCCCGCGTCGCCGGGCTGCCCGCCCTGCCCGCGGCGCTGTCCGCCGTCAACGACGCGCTGAGCAAAGCTCCCACGGCCGCGCTGCTGTACTGGGACGAGCGGAACGGCCCCTACCGCGCGGCCCCCTGCCCCACCAACGAAATCCTCGACCGCGCCCTCGCGGCCCTCGCGGCCAACGCGGCCGACCTCCTCACCGGCCCCGACGCCGACCGCCTGACCGGCTGCGGCTCCGCCCCCTGCAACCGCTACCTGCTGCGCCACGGGCGCCGCCATTGGTGCTCCACCCGCTGCGGCGACCGCGCCCGCGCCGCCCGCGCGTACGCCCGGCGCACCCGCCCGGAAGCGTGACCATAGCGGCGGCCGTCGGGCGGTACGGCGCATCAGAACACGGCGCTACCCCGGCGCCTCCACAGCCGCGCCCGTCCCCCGCGACTCGGCGACGGCCACCGCCGCGCGCACCAGCGCGGCCACACCACGGCTGCGGGAGCGCTCCGGCCAGCAGTCCCCCGTCGGCGTCTGCCTTGTCGGCCGACAGCACGCTGTGATTCGGCGCCGAGGCCCGTTGGGCGCGGCGGACCGCCGCGTCGAGTGCTTGGAGGGCGGGGGTCACCTGAGCCAGCAGTACGGCGCCGGGTTCGGCGCCACGCCGTCGACCCGGACAACGCCCGGCGGCTGTGGACGCTCTCGCAGGAGCTGCTCGCGGCCGCCGGCTGAACCGCCGGCCTCACCGATCCGGCCGGGCATCCTTTCTGCCTCAGGGTGCCGGTGCGGCGGTCGACGATCTCGGTCTCGTTGCAGTCGGAGAAGTAGCGGCCGCCGATGCCTTCCAGCAGGGGCGAGGTGGCCAGGAGTACGGACGTGGCGGCGCCCTGCTCGACCGTTTTGATGAGCTCGGCCGGGACCTTGCCGCTGCCGCGGTCACCGATGTGGCGCTGGAGGTTGGGGTAGATGGCGCCGGGCATCAGGGCATTGGCGGTGATGCTGTCGGCGGCCCAGCGGCGGGTGGCCTCCACCGCGAAGAGGACGTTGGCGGTCTTGGACTGGCCGTAGCCGAGCCATGGGTCGTAGCGGCGGAAGGCGAAGTGGATGTCGTCCCACACGATCGGGGACTGCTGATGGCCGGTGGAGCTGACGCACGGCCACCGGGCCGCTCGCCCGGCCAGGCCCCACTCACCCGGCCAGGTGGCGGCCCTCGAAACCGCTGGTGGCTCCCCGGTATCGGCCGGTAGCGTGCGGGGACGACCTCACGGGGGTGGGCTGGTGCGGCCGGTGCTGCTGGTGGATGTGGACGGACCACTGAATCCGTACGCGGCGAGGCCGCACAGGCGTCCTGAGGCCTACGAGACGCACCGGCTGCTGACACCGCGATGGCACGCTGCCGAGCGGCGTCGGCTCAACGAGTGGGGACTGCCCGACAAACAGGTCAGGGATCGTCGCCTGGGCGCGGGGCCGGCCGTTCGCGTGGGTCGACGACGAGATCACGGACGCGGATCGCGTGTGGACTCGAGAACACCACGCGGGTCAGGCTCTGCTCCACCACGTCGACCCTCGGACCGGTCTGACGGCAGCGGACTTCGCCCTGCTGTCGGACTGGGCACAGGGCTTGGCTCGGACTTCACCAGCCACAGACCGGTGAACACCGCGCCGGCCAAGGTGACGGCGCCGGCCACGACGAAGGCGCTGTTGAGGCCGGCCTCGAAGGTCGCGCCACCGGATTCCCGGGTGCGCACGATGGCTCCGAGCACAGCCACGCCGAGCACCGCGCCGATCTGCCGGGTGGTGCTGCTGATGCCCGACGCCAGGCCGCCCTCCCGCGGGCTGACCGCCTGGATGGCGGCGCCGGTCAGCGGGGACATGGTGAGAGCGAAACCGATACCGACGACCGCCAGCCGCCACCACACATTCCCGTAGCCGGTGGCCGCGTGCACAAAGCCCAGCGCCAGCAGCCCGAGACCGGCCAGGGTCAGGCCGGTGGTGACCACGATCCGGAAGCCGTACTTCGCGGCGAGGCGGCCCGCATACGGGCTGACGATCACCATGGCGAGGGAGCCGGGCAGGGTCTGCAGACCGGCGCGCAGAATCGAACTGCCCTGGACGTACACGAAGAACTGGGAGAAGAAGAAGGACGAGCCCATGAGCGCGAAACCCACCACGACCATGGCCGTGTTGGACACCGTGAACAGTTGCTGCCGGAACAGCCGCAGCGGCAGCATCGGCGTCGCGCTGCGTGCTTCGACGGCGACGAAGACGGCGAGGATCACCACCGCGGCGGCGAAGCTGCCCAGGATCAACGGCGAGGCCCAGCCACGGGAACCGCCCTCGATCAACCCGTAGGCCAGCGCACCCACACCCAGGACGGACAGGGCCGTCCCCGGGATGTCGATCGCCGGCGCACTCGGATTGCGGGACTCGCGCAGGACGCGCAGTCCGGCAAGCAGCAGGACCGCGCCGATGGGCACATTGACGAGGAAGATGGCGGACCAGCCGAAGGCATCCACCAGAATGCCACCGGCCAGCGGTCCGGCGGCCAGGCCGATTCCGCTGAATCCGGCCCACAGCCCGATCGCCTTGACCCGTTCCTGCGGAACGGGATACGTGGCGGCGAGCAGCGCCAGCGAGGCCGGGCTCAGCGCCGCGGCCCCGATGCCCTGCACCGCCCGTCCAGCGATCAGCCAACCGATGGACGGCGCGACGGAGCACACCACGGAGGCGACGGTGAACACCGTGACGCCCGCCAAGAACACCCGCTTGCGGCCGAAACGGTCGGCGAAGACACCGCCGGACAGCAACAGCATGGCGACCAGCAGCACATAGGCGTCGACAATCCACTGCAGACCGCTCAACCCGGTGTGCAATCGCTCCTGCATATCGGGCAGCGCCGCACCGACGATGGTGCTGTCGAGCAGCACCATGAACTGCCCCAGACAGGCCACTGCGAGTAAGGCCGCCCGAGCCGATCGGCTGCCTGCGGCCGCCGATGATCCGGCCGTTGTCGTGTCTTTGCGTGCGGTCAACGCCGTTCCCTCCCACGTTGCGGATGCTCCGGCAGAAGATAGTTCCATAATCCCGAACTGTCGAACAGTTTGGTATCGTGGAGCCATGCGACCGCTCCCCCAGCCCGCCCGCGAGTCGTTGACGCTCGCGCCGGTGCTGCACGCACTCAGCGATCCGGTGCGCCTGGAATTGGTGCGGCGGGCCCGGGGCAATCCCGAGTCGACCTGCGCCGCTCTCGCCGACGGTATGGATGTGCCGATATCGACACTGTCCAATCACTGGCGGATCCTGCGCGAGGCCGGGCTGATCAGCATGACCGTCGACGGAAGGCACCGGCGGATCCGACTGCGCGGCGACGATCTCAGCGACCGCTTCCCGGGCCTGCTCGATCCGATCCTGCGCCTCGCTGCGGCCGAGTCGCCCAACGGCGAGCCGCTGTAGGGCGACTCGGCCGCGGCGAGAGCCGGAGATCAGCTCAGTTGTTCTCCGGGGTGGGGTTCGCATAGACGGTGCGCAGCGCGGAGAGAAAGGTGTCCGACGACTGCGCGCCGGAGATGCCGTAGGCGCGGTTGAGGACGAAGAACGGCACACCCGTGGCGCCGAAGCGGCGCCCCTCGTCGAAGTCGGCCCGCACCTCGTCCGCGTACGCGCCACCGTCCAGCATCCGCCGGATCTCGTCCTCGGGCACGCCGACCTCGACACCGAGCCGCACCAGCGTGTCGGGCTCGTCGACGACCTCGCCCTCGCACAAGTGGGCACGGAGCAGCCGCTCGTGCAGCTGCCCGTCCAGTCCCTGCGCGGCGGCGAGGTGGGTCAGGCGGTGGGCGTCGATCGTGTTGACCGAGACGGCCGCTTCCAGGTCGTACTTCAGCCCCTCGGCGGCGGCGAGTTGAGTGACCTGCCGGGTCATCGCCCGTACCTGCGCCGGCGCGCCGTAGACACGCACACCGCCAAGGCGATCGGCACTTGCCCCCAGCCACCCTCCACCATCAGGCGTAACCGTCAGGCAGAACCGTCGAGCGCGTCGGCGATCAGCGCTTCGAGCTGCTGCGCCACCTGATCCAGGGGTTGCATGCTGCGCTTGGCGCGGCACATGGCGATGGCGCCCTCGACGGACGCCACGATCAGGGTCGCGAGCCCCGGAGCCCGCTCGGGGGCGGCGCCGTGGTCCCGTAGCGCCTGGGCGAGCAGCTTCTCCCAGTCCTCGAACGCCTCGGCGGCGGCGACGAGGGCGGGCGGGATCCCGTCGGCCGGGGGCTCCTCGACGGAGACGGCCAGTACGGGGCAGCCGGCGCGGAAGTCGCTCTCGACGACGATGCCGCGCCACAGGGCCAGGAAGGCGCGCAGTCCGGCGGCCGGGCCCGCGTCCAGTTCCTTGCGCAGGAGACGGGCGACGGCCGTGCCCGCGTACCGAACCGCCTCGGTGGCCAGCTGCTGCTTGCCCTCGGGGAAGTAGTGGTAGGTCGAGCCGAGCGGTGCCTTGGCGTGTTTGGCCAGCTCACGGATGCTGGTGGCGTTCAGGCCACGCCTGCTGATCAGGTCGGCCGCACCGGCCACGATGCGCTCGCGCGACGGCGCGCTGGATTTGGCCACGACCGGGCTCCCCTCTGGCTATAACGCACGTCATAGTCTAGCGTGACCTCCGTTTATAACGACCGTTATAGGCCGTGAGTGCGGCCGAAGGGAGACTTCGCCATGCCGATGATCCGGCTCACCGCCCCGCCCGGTTCCCTGACCGAGGAGGGCCGCAAGAGCGTCCAGCGCGAGCTGGCCGCCGTCCTGCTGCGCTGGGAGGGCGCGCCCGACACCGCGTTCTTCCGCGCCCAGGCGTGGAGCTACCTCGTCGAGCTGCCCGACGGCGCGCAGACCACCGCCGAGGACGACGTGCCCCGCTTCCTCGTCGAGGTGACGGTCCCCCAGGGCGCACTGTCCGAGCGGCGCAAGGCGGGCCTGATCGAGGACGCCACCAAGACCGTGCTCGACGCCGCCGGGCTCTCCCCCGCCGACGCCCTGCGCGTATGGGTGCTGGTGCACGAGCAGCCCGACGGCACCTGGGGTGCGGGCGGCTCCGTCATCCGCTACGCCGACCTCGTGGCCCTGGCCAAGGGGCAGCGGGCCGATGCGTGAACTGACCTATGTCGCCCGGCACACCGTCGAATGGCGCGAGGCCCCCGACCCCAAGCTCCGGTCCGACCAGGAAGCGATCGTCGCCCCGGTGGCCGCGACCTCCTGCGACGTCGACTCCGCAATCCTGGCCGGACACGGCTTCGTCGACCCGCCGTTCGCCCTCGGCCATGAGTGCGTGGCCAAGGTCGTCGAAACCGGTGACGCCGTGACCACCGTGGCCCCCGGCGACCTGGTGGTCGTCCCCTGGTCCATCAACTGCGGCAGCTGCGACCACTGCCGCGCAGGGCTGACCGCGCACTGCACGGCCGTACCGCATATGGCCATGTACGGCGCGCCGATCGGCGGCAGCTGGGGCGGGCTTTTCTCCGACCTGGTCCGTGTGGTGTGGGCGGACGCCATGCTGGTCCCCCTGCCCGCCGATCTCGACCCGGTCGCCATGGCCTCGGCCAGCGACAACTGGTCCCTGTCCTGGCGCCTGGTCGCGCCCCATCTGAAGAGCAGGCCCGGGGCCCGCGTCCTGGTCGTCGCCCGCGGCAGCATCGGCCTGTACGTCTGCGACATCGCCCGCGCGCTCGGCGCCTCGCAGGTGCTGTACGTCGACCCCGACCCCGAACACCGCGAGATCGCCCGCGGCTACGGCGCCACCACCGTGGAAACCCTCGAGCCCGTACGGCACGGATTCGACATCGCCGTCGAGGCCACCGGCCGCGTCGACCAGCTCGCCCTGGCCGTCACATGCCTCGCCCCGGAAGGCATCTGCGAGCCGGCCGGCAACCACTTCCGCCCCGGCGAGCTGCCCCTGCTCGACATGTACCTCACCGGCGTCACCATCCGTATCGCCCGTGACAACGTCCGCAACCACATCCCCGACGCCCTCGAACTCGTCCGCACCGGCCATGTCGACCCCGCACGCGTCGTCTCCCACGTCCTCGACTGGGAACAACTCCCCGACGCACTCCCCGAGAAACACCTCAAGCCCGTCTTCGTCCGCGCCGACGGCTGACCACCTCAGGCCCGCCCGGCTACGGGCACGGCGGCCTACGCACCGCCCTGCGCTCCACCGGAATTCTTGCGTCCCCAGGTAATCCAGATGGCCGTCAGTCGGTCTGGAACTGCCACACCGACCGCAGCACTCCGAAGGAGTCAGGCATGATGCGACGCATCACCACCACTGCCGGGATTCTGGCCGCCGCAGGAGTCCTCACCCTCGGCATGGCCACATCAGCCTCCGCCGCTCATGGCGACCTCCGCAACAGCACCTGGCACGTCGTCAACCCCACCGGCTGTATTGCGGTACCGCTGGAAGACAACAGGTTCCATGTGTACAACTCCACCAACGAATACGCTCTCGCCTACGAGAATGCCAACTGCACCGGGCCAGTCATCGACGTGATCCCGCCCGGCGGCCGCTCCGCGGGGGGCGCCATCGCCATTCTTGGCCGAGCCGTCTGGGTCGATTGATGAACACCAAGTCCCGCTTGTAAACAACTCGGCCCCTGAAGGGACCGAGCTTTCCGGCTGTGGGTCCCTGTGAGGCTCCGCTTATGCTCCCGACTGCCCCCTACGACAGGGCGGTCACGGGTCACATCGCCCGGCCCCGCTATGCGGGGTCGGGTTGGGGCATGTTTACGAATACCCACGCCGTGGCCCCTCGCTGTGCGATGTTGACCCCGGCGACGTGGTCGGCCGGCCCAGCGAGGCCGCACCGACGACAAGAAAAGTGGTCCCGAGTGCGGCGGTTGCCGCGCTCGGTGTGGCCGCAGCGCGGGCAGCGCTGCGAGGTGTAGGCCGGGTCCACCTCGATGAACGGCACGCCAGCACGGCGGGCCTTGTACTCGATGAATGAGCCGAGTTGGTGGAACGGCCAGGAAGACTGGCGTGCTCGCTGGTCGCGGGGAACCGTAACCCGCTCGCGGATGCCCTGGAGCTGTTCCAGGGACAGGCCGCGCTCGGTGCGTTGGGCGACAGCAACGACAGTCTTGGAGACCTTGTGGTTGACGTGGGTCGCGTGCCGGGCCTCGCGGCGGGCACGCTTCTTGAGGAGCTGGGCAGCGCTGCGGGTGCGCTTGGCCTGGGTCTCGGCCTTCTTACGGGCCTGCCAGCGCCGGTACCGGCCCAGACGACGGCCGGAGTGGTTGTCCCCGTCGCTGGTGGTGGCGAGGTTGTTGATGCCCCGGTCCACTCCGATCCAGCCCTTCGGCTCGAACACCTCGGGCTCGGCGATGTCGATGGTGGCGACCAGGAACAGCTTGCCGTCCCGCTCGATCAGATCGGACTCGCCCTTGCGGTGCTCGGTGAGCTGCTTGAGCGCGGCTGGCGAGCAGGCGAACCGCACGTTCCTGACCCGGCCGCTCAAGGTCCGGATGGACACGGTCCGGGCGTCGTAGTTCCAGCTCAGACAGCGATCGTCGTACGTGTGTGCCGCGTCGGACCGGAAGGTGATCGGCTTCGACTCGGCCTTGCGGCGGCGCTTGGAGCCTTCCGGGCCGAGGTTCCCGGCCTTGATGTTGGCTCGCAGCGTCGTGTACGCGTCGGCGACGCGCTTGATGATGTGCTGCGCTGCCTGCGCCCCGAAACCACGGGCCTTCAGCTCGCCGTAACACAGCTTCCGCAGCTCGCGGACGGAGCCCTTGAGACCGAAGTGCTCGAACGACACCTCGGACACCCGGTTCGCGGCTTCGTTCGCGGCATGCAGGGTCGACTCGATCAACGGTGCCTGCACGGCATCCGGCGTGAGTTTGACCTGCACGACGATCTTCACACAAGCATCCTGCCATCGTGTCTATGTCACCTCGATGGGAACCAAACCCCGATATCCGCAGGGGTCGTAGCGTCATCTACACCCTTCACGCACATCTGGTCTTCACCCCCAAGTACCGGCGGAAGGTGTCCACTGACGAGATTCTGTCGCGCTGCGAAACGATCATGCGGGAGGTGTGCGCCAAGGCGAACGTGGAACTGCGCGAGTTCAATGGCGAGACCGACCACGTGCACCTCCTGGTGCACTACCCGCCGCAGGTCAAGCTGTCTGCGCTGGTCGGCTCCCTCAAGGGCGTCTCCGCCCACTACCTCCGCAAGGAATACCCCGACCACATCAAGCGGTACCTGTGGGGCGAACGCTTCTGGTCCCCGTCCTACTTCGCCGCCTCCTGCGGCGGCGCACCGCTCGCCGTGATCAAGGAGTACATCGAGAACCAGAAGCGTCCCGACTGAGGTCAACAGTGCGGACCCGTGTTCCGGTGCGGGTCACCCCTATCTTGAGAAGCAATTCCTCCCGAGCCCCTAAAGGGGCCGGGGTTCCTTGCTAGATCATGCTGAACCAGGACAGCGGGACGACCATGGCCACCCGCGCCGTCGCCGTATGTGAACG